>CAZFJT010000401.1:0-3856 GCA_964519135.1 uncultured Syntrophales bacterium
TATTCTTCTTTAAAAAAAAAAATTTTTTTAATTTTACTGCGAACACCGAGATATACAATCGACTAGTCTTCGGCAGCGTCATTTGTGTATAAGAGACAGCTATGGAACCGCCGACCTGGGATGTGTGAGCTATGAATGCCCTAATGAAAACGGTATGCATGTCCATTTTAATACCATTGTTCAAATATGCGATCCTGAAACCGGTCAGGAGGTCCCAGAGGGGCAACCAGGAGAAGTGGTGGTAACACCCAACAACAAAACATATCCCTTGGTCCGTTTTGGCACAGGAGACCTATCCAGTTTAATGGTGGACCAATGTCCGTGCGGTAGGACAGGACCAAAGCTCTCCAGAATTATGGGCCGCGTTGATCAGGTCACAAAAGTAAAGGGAATGTTTGTGCACCCATCCCAGGTTCAAAAAGTGATCGACTCCCATCCTGAGATATCCAGGGCAAGGCTCATTGTGGATAGACCAGGGGATGTTGACGTGATGACTTTGGAAGTGGAGCTGAAGGAGACCGGCTCAGAGGGGTTGGCCCCTGCAATAGAGAATACTTTGAAAGAGTCAGTAAAGCTTAAAGGTAAGGTGATAATAGTTGGCGCTGATTCTATACCAGAAGACGCCAAGATCATAGAAGACGTCAGGAAATGGGATTAATCCGTCTATCATGTTCATATGCTCGGACTCGTTTATCACAAGGACTATGTAGGCGGTCAATAGCAATATATAAAGGGGAGTCCGTGTAATTACAGCTCCCCTGTTAAGTTTCATCAAATTACTTTCTAACCGCGACCGCGGTCTATAATATCATCCTCAGCTAAATCCCCCGGAACTTGGGCCGCAGCCCGCGGATGACTTGACCATTCCCGCTGAAGACGAAAATACGGACATCACTTTCTCGGTCTTTGAAGAACCGCATTCAGGGCATGGCGCCGCATCTTGGTCGGACGAGAACATAACCCTCTCGAACTCTTTATTGCACTCTGAACATTTGTACTCATAAATGGGCATGTCTTGATCTCCTGACGTAAGTCGCGGCTTTAACCGCAAGAACCTCCACCATTAACCAGCTCCACTGTCGGGCCGAACATGCTGTTGGTAATATTGGCGCCACCTGAATCCTTGACAATCTTAAATGCAAAAGGATCCATTATTACCTTGAGCTCGTCTATTTCGTAGCTTTCGTCTCCCTCTTTAGGCTCATCCAGAGCCAGACCCAAGCTGGGCCCGCCTCAACCGAAACCGCCGAAGTAGACCCTTAGGGCCTTATCATTGGTGAGCCTCTCAAGGATGTAGCTTTTGGACTCTTGATCAATTTTTATCATGATATTCTCACCTCGTGTAATATGATCTGCAACATACAATATAAAGATATGGATATATTTGAATATTGTCAACCGTCAAGTTTTATTTTCAGTAACTCCTCAGTAATTTAGGGCGCGGCGTTGAGGCTGTTGGCTGGAGATCCGATTCGCTGTGTTTAAATTCGCAAGCTCAACAAACTTGGCTCATCGGACTCCCGCCCCCTGGTTCGGCTCACGCTACACCCATTCACAGTTTCTCTCCTCTGTCCTCCCTGCCGCCAACAAATGAGAGATTACTATTTTCACAGTTTACACCACAAGATATTTCACTCAAGGACTTTAGAAAGGAAATTCTTGGACTGATTGAACATGGGTTTGGCCATAGAAACATTTAATAGGAGAAAAGCGCAAGACGATCCACTGAAGAGGGTTTGAGGCCGATAACCAGTATGTAAATGATACCAGATTAGTCGATGGGGCCTAGGTTTATAATTGAGGTGGTTTACTTTGATAAAGGGAAAATTAAAACAGCCAATCCAGCAATCCCTTCACGCGTGCGATTTCTTCTTGTACACTGGGTGGGCCGCCTTGATCGCATCCGCAGTCGTCTTCCTTTTCTTTTGGAGTCCCACTCTGGGACGCCACCCTTTTTGGCCAATGTTCTTGATCGCCCAGGTATGGTAAGGCCGCTCCGCCATTTTTTGACAGTCGCATGACGATCTTTTCCAGATTGTCCTTAATATCCCTTTCTCCGATGAGGATGCTATCCCCCACCATTATCAGGGGAGTAGTGAAGGCCCTGTCGCCATGTATATCCTCCATGCGACTAAACAGCCTGTAATTATCGACCTTGTCAATGTCGAGAAATTTGAATTTTACCTTGGGCCAACTATTAACATATTTAATCAAAGGCTTGACATTCATACATGACTTGCAATCCTTTGAATAGAAAAGCAATGCCTTTACAGGATGGGAATCCTTGTCTGATATAACTCTCATGCCACTTTCTAAGGGGCCATGGGACGTGAAGACAAACAGCATGACTATCGCTGCGCAATATGCGGTTCTGAAAATATTCATGGTTCCATTACTTCAATCTTCTCAGGTATAGGATAAAAACGCTCAACATTGCGGTGGGTGCGAAAACCACAGGCCTCTCTTTGTATCAATAACCACCTCAGAGCATCTTGAGCCTGATCCACAAGAAAGTTGTGCTCCTTGATGGCGTTTGGGATAGTCGTTGGTCCCTTGTGCTTGGGTGGTAAAGGTCGTCCCTGAAAGAGTATGTTGATAGTGCGCTTCATGTGATCGATTTTTTCAAGGATTGATTCCAGTTTTAGGCCCTGGCTTCCCAGGCCTTCGGCCATTTCCTTTACCAGTTCAGCGTCAAAATCATCTGATTCTCTAAACATTCCCATCGCATACTCCTGACTTGAGTAAATAACATAGACCTTGATTAAACTCAAGACAGAAGCCACTATGGTGTTGCTATCAATATTTTTCATAAAAATCAAGCTCGAATAAAATAAATTGTCAAACTACTTGACTTTTTAAATATAAACTATTATGTTCGCAGCAATTATTTATGGGTAACCCTGTTGGGCCCCACGACACCCAGGGAGGATAACCCATGCAAGGGCACTTTCCTATAAACAGGCCGACTCTGATCGGTATCATAGCAATAATATCAATTGTGTGCTTTTGCGGCGTCGCGTGGCCGTATAAAATATGCACATTCAAAGGTGTGGTTATAGAGCACGGTTGGCGTACCATGACCGTAAAAACAGGCGGCCAGTGCGCTAAAGTCAATGTGGGATGGAGGACCAAGTACATACCCAACAGGCGGCCATGTCTGGGCGAGACCGTAGCAGTGGACTTTCTGCTTGAAGATGGGTACATGAACGCCACAAAGGTGGTTAGTCTCTCACCAAAACCTCCGGAAAAGGAGTGTTATCCCCCTCCACCTCCAAAAAGCACAAGATGTAAAAATGTTCCCGGCTCTTCAGAGGGTAGTTGTGAGGCGCCCAAGCCTGTATGTTCAAGTAAACCGCCAAAGTATGTGTCCGATCCTGAAAAATGGTCGCCCAAAAAAAGAAGGATCCATAAAAAAAGGCCAAAGAAGACAACCAGAAAACCCCCTCCAAAACCTCAGCCAAAGCCAAAGCAGGATTTGGAGCCAAAAAAAGGGGAAGATGACGGAGAAAAAACAATTACTGAGACCACTACGCCGCTTGAGTACTCCACCATATCCGGAGAAGTGGTAGCCTCATCACCAAAGAGCTTATCCATAAGGGTTAGTGAAGATGGGGGCGCGCAGGAGGTTATATCAGTCAATGTGGGTTTGAAGACCAAATTTATACCTTTCAGAAGACCCGCGGTAGGAGAAAAGGTAGAGGTTCGTTATTATCAGGAGAATGGTGGAAAATTCGGGGCAACTGTTAAGGTCATTAAAGAATAGGCGCCAATAATAAATATGTTCCTGGAACTAATAGGTCGGGCCCTAAAAAGCTCGGCCGTTCATATTTCACGGTCGTTCAGCTCTTTAGGCAGT
>CAZFJT010000402.1:0-1757 GCA_964519135.1 uncultured Syntrophales bacterium
TTATGGGCATATTTTTATGAGCCATTTCGCGTTTAATTTTGAGAACTGGTATAGGTCATGGTTTTCAGGATAGCTAAGTCATTATAGGGTCACGATAACCTTAACTCCATTGGTGGATTCGATTGTTACCTTAGCGTCAATTTGCCTGGCGAATATTTCCACCAGTTTAACTCCAAGTGAAGCGCTTTCGGAATCAGTGGCGTTAATTCCGATTCCATTGTCTTCAACAGTGAGGGCAGTATTTTTTTTGTCGTCAATTTCAAGGCTGACTATGATTTCACCAGGCCCGCCGTATGGAAATGCGTGTTTAAGTGAATTGGAAACCAGTTCGGTTACGATCATTCCCAATGGCGCGGCTATATCAACTCCCAGATTAATTGAATCCACCTTGGAGGTTACTTTTACACCACTACCAACTCGGCCATGGGATTCAACTATTTCCTTTATAAGGGATTCAAAATAGACCTTCGCGTTAAGATCTGAAAGATTTCGTGATAGGTAAAGTTTTTCATGGACCAATCCCATGGATGTAACTCTCATGGCTGATTCATCAAGCATTGACCGAATCTCTTCATTATTCGACCTTCTGGACTGTAATCTCAAAAGACCCGCGATTGTGGATAGATTATTTTTGATCCTGTGATGGATCTCTCTAAGTAACGCCTCCTTTTCCTTTAGTGTAGCTTTGAGTCTTTGTTCACTCAGTTTCAGGGCCTCCCGGGATTTGATCCTAAACAATGAGTCGCCGATTTTACTGGTAATAATGGATAGGGCTGTTTTTTCCTCCTGGGGAAAGCAGGGAATTTCATGGGACCCTACATTGAAGCTTCCCAATAGTTTTCCGTCCTTTTTTATGGGTATTGCTATTGAGGCTTTTATGCCCTCTTCTTCCAGGACCATCATGAATTCTTCAGGAAAATTTGAATCAGAATAGAGTCCGTTAGATGACGCCAAAAACTTCATGCTTTCAGAATCCCGACCCACAAAGCTGACTTTTTTCAAAAAATCATCGGATAATCCTTTGGCGATCTTTAATTCCAAATCTCCATCATTATTCATTAAATATAATCCCACAGCGTCCACATTAGGAAGAATAAGCGCGGCCTCAACGCATATATCCAAAGCTTCGGAAAGGCTTTCCATTCGATTCAGGTTTTCTATTATTTCCTGTAGGGCTCTGGATAGCTTTTCAGAAGACTTACGAGATGTTATATCTCTCAACGCGGCAAGGATTTGATATTGTGCGCCCAATTTTATGCGAGTTAAATAGATTTCCAAATCCAAATGTCTGTTGTCGGATTTCCGAATAATACTCCATTCAACAGATCTTTGTTCCCCTGAAATAATCTTACGCCATAGGTCCCGGGCCTTCGGACCATCAATATGCTCAGGGATATAAATATCTTGCGCGTCAAAGGAGTTAATAAGGTCTGCGTTTGTTATTGAATGCAGATCTAAAATCTTATGATTAGCGTAAAGGATCGCTCCATCAGGAGTATGTATTAAGATTCCCTCCTCAACAGCGTTAAAAACAGTCCTATAAGCTTCATCAGAATCCATCAATCCAATACTGGAGGCTTGCCCTGGGATTTGATTCAAATTCTCATATTTGGATTCATTGTCATTGCGATCCATTCGCGTTGGAACCCCGTAATTTTGGAGTAATTCATTTGTTAAATGAAAGTCCACACAGTTTAATGATCCTTTAGAATAAACCCATTACCAACCAACCAGCCCCACTGAAAAAGCGATTAAGA
>CAZFJT010000402.1:1767-3841 GCA_964519135.1 uncultured Syntrophales bacterium
CAAATATCTATTAAGGAATTCATTCTTCACAAATCTATCCCTTGCCCCAAAGAGATCGGACAAGTAAAAGCCCACAGCTCCAATAAGCATTACCCACGCGCCCATTCTTGGAATCAGCAGATTCTGGAAAGCCGCCCAAGCTGCAATAACCATGGCGGTTATCACCACAACATACGCGGCCACTGGCCCAACCATATTGCCAAGTTTCGGCCTTAGCCAGAAAAAAACGGCAATACTAATTCCAATTATAACAAGGTCGGAAATCATGAACCAATCTTTACTCTTCGCCAAACCTGCGAATGCGACCACATAAAGCACATGGCCCAACAGAAAAGACACCAGACCGACCCTGAAAGATTTATCACCAGGTATGGCCAGGCAAACATCTCCAATTAGTCCAAATATCAATCCTATGAGTATCAGATAAAAATATGTCAAATCAGGACGGGGCTGCAAAAGGCAGGTTACTATGAAAAGTACGGACAAAGGGGTCTTAAAGCTAAGGATCAGTCTGGGTTTTGATTTGCTCTCCGCGTAAAGCAATCCAGCCAGTAGTATAACTGCGCCGATTATAATGTAAATGCTGCTCATACCGTCTCCTGCCATACCTTTTTTGCAAATTACAAGAATAATATAACAACAATAGCATTTTAACCAATTAAACTCGAAAAAATATGGTCTGTATTCACTAAGGCGCGGCCTTGCGCCTGTTGGCTGGAGATCCGATTCTCTGTGTTAAAATTCGCAGGCTCAGGAAACTTCCTCCACAGGAACCAGGCCAACCTCCCATATATTCAATCTTTGAAAGCTGTCTCCTATTAATCTCCTATCATAAAATCTTTTGCAACACACTCGGCAAGCAATAGCTCAAAGCGGCGTCTTTTCAGGCAAAAAAAAAGACCCCTCAGATAAACCGAGAGGTCATGGATAAGTCCCGCCGGACTATCAAATGAATTTCTTTACAAGATCATCCCAGCCGAATTCATCCTTCAGTGAACCGTATACATCCTTAATGGGCTCACCACCTGTGGCCGCTGCAGCCACAGGATCATCGGATATCATTGAGAGTAGTCTCTCGGCCTCGGATTCCACGAATCTCACTCCATCCACTCCAAAGTGAAGCTCTTTAAGATCGGATCTCAATTCAGCAGGATCTATAAGGATAACCCAGCCCGCGCTATAAGGATCAGCGTTTGCGCATTCAGGATGGTCGAGCAACTTCTGGTTTATTGCCGTAACAGCGCCCTCTATGGGAGTTTTTACACCAACTTCATTGCCTTCCCTGTCCATTATAAAGGTCTCTTCACCTGCTTTGACCCTTGTTCCCAATGATGGAAGCCTGTACTTGTCGACTGCTCCAACCAGCCTGTTCCCAAAGTCGTCAAGACCCACTCTCACCCTGCCTCCATATTCGACCCGAGCCCAGCCGTGGCCGTTATGGATATAATAATCCCTTGGGACCAAATACCCATGGGCGCTTAGATACTGGGGCGGGCCCAAGAGTGTGTGGTCAACCTGGATCATATCGTCAAGCATCTGATCGTATGGACAATCTCCACACTCATAATTCCTTGCGCACATCTTGTTGCTTGGAACCCTACCGGTGAGAGCATGTCGGCAACGCTGATCCTGAGGGGGAAGATTGAACATATTATCTCCCCACCCATCTGGCCTGTTACTTTTCGCGACCTTTTTTGACATTGCCTTGTCAAAAGCGCAGGTCGTGCAATCAAAAGCGTTGTCACAATACTTGGTTGGAACGATTCTGGCTTTCATCCAGACACATTCTTTCTGGGACAGGTTGAATCCTGTTATGGTTTGCCTCTTTTTTTCTGTGGTAGCCATCTCAATCCTCCGATAAGTCTCAATAGACTATGATTATTGGGTAAGAAGGCGCCTGTTCAGTAATCATTGACTCAGGCGCATCTTTACATTGCTGTTTCTTGATAAGTTGATGATGTAGAGTTGGTTTCGTTTAGGCTTACCCAGTTTAAGGTGCGCCTTATTGGATTTGATACCAAGTTGCTCTCAGAAATGTACTGATTTTTTATAGCTTAGTTTTGCCTTGTGCGAG
>CAZFJT010000403.1:0-3836 GCA_964519135.1 uncultured Syntrophales bacterium
TCCCTGGACTTCTCGAAATCGTCTCCACCGGTTATATTCGTGTCCACCCCATGGACAGGGGTGGCTTCGCACATGTCCAGTCCTATGCCCTGGGCCCTATCCGCGGCAACATCAAGTAAAACAATGTCCCCAAGCTCATGCATTGACGCATAACAAGCCACTGACGCGCCCACATTGCCCGCGCCCCCTATCACTGTTATCTTCTTTCTGCCCATTATTAATCCTCCTAATTAAGGTATTTGAAAGGGCTTTGAATCAAAAGATCAATCCCATGAAAAAGGGGCTTGGTTTAAAGCGCCACTTAGGTTCTTAATTGGGTATGGGTGGAAACTTTATATTATCTTTTATGCCCTATGGGAGTCCATATCGTAGTGATACCGCGGAATCGTGTCAAGCATTCCTGCGACAAAAAAAGAGGCGCGTTACCATGAACGGCCTCCTTTAGCTATTCCAGATTTGGGCGCCAGGTCTACTGTTTCTTTTTGTCAGTCTTGTTGTCCAAGTACTGCGCTCGTCTTTCAAGTCTTTCCAGAGTCCTGGCTATAAAGCTTTTTACTTTCTCTGGCTGTTCAGATGAAGAAGCCTTTTCGAGTATTTTCAATACTGCCTTTGGATCATTTACTCCTATTGAGGACAATGAGGATACCGCGGCCATACGGACCTTTTCCTCAGGATCATTCAAGGCCTGGGAGAGCGCGTTAATCGCCTTCTCAGACGCAGGCCGTATTGCGCTGAGTGTCTGGACCGCGGCCCTGCGCACCATGTCATCCTCATGCTTTGTAAGCTCCAACAATTTGGGCTCAGCTAAGGAAATCTTTGAACCCAGCGCCCTGACCATTGAGATCGCGGACATTAGATTTGACTCATCAGGATCATCCAAGGCCGTCAAAAAAGGCTGAACAGGATCATCGAGCTTGTTTCGCATTCGCAATAGCCCGAACAAAGCCTCGCGCCTTGTTTCAGGGTCCTCGTCCTTCAGGGCTTTTTGCAGCAATCCAACTATTTCATCTCCCCGCCTGTCAATTGCCACAGCCGCGGCAAGAGCGCGCCACCTATTCCTGGGCTCAACGTAATCAAAGGCCTCTATGATTTTAGGCAGAGCCGGCTTGGCCTTTATTGCCATCCTCCGGAGAATTATCAAGCTCTCCTTGGCAATATTCGCTTCCTTGCTTGTCATGTTCTCAGTCAAAGCGGGAAGAACCTTTTCAGGGGACTCTCTGCCTATGCGCACCAGGGCCTTTACCACAACTTTCCGAACATCCTCCCTGGGATTTCCCATGGCTTCCATAAGAGTGGGAACAGTACCGGTCTCCACCTGGCCCAGATTCGCCAACGCGATCGCCGCGTCAACGCGCGTTTGCTCGTCAGGATCTTTTAAAAAAGGAGTCAGGGCCCCGGTTACCAAATCGGATTGGTTACCCAGCAATCCTAGAGCTATTATGGCAGCGCTCTTAACATTTGCCGATTTGTCCCTTAATGATTCCAAGAGGGCTGGTGTGATCTTTTCCCTGTACCTGGAAAAGTTGCCCAAAGATTCCACAGCCTTGGCTCTTACTTTGGGTTCCTCGTCCTTTAGCGCTCCTATGAGTGGCTCAACTGCCCTCGAAGATTTTCGTCACCCGCAGCCCAGCTCATAGGCGGCCTTTGCCCTTACATCAGGATCAGGTGATTTCAAGTCCTTTATGTATTGGGCTGAAGAACCGGCAAGAGACAAGGAAATACAAAAAAAAGTCACTAGGGTCGTTAAAGTTATTATGCGCCATCCTGTCTTCATTTCTTATCCCTTCTCTGCAAAGACCTCTTTTTTCTTTTTGTCAAGGAAGTCAGGGTCATATTTCAAAACCCCCCTTTGTCCGAACAATGCGAATCTTAACCATTGACCGGCAAAGTTCAACAGGGCCACGTCATCATTGGCAATGCGATCCACAATATCCTTGTCCAGATCAAATTTCTGAAGAAAGCTGCTATTGAAAACAAACTCCCGGAACCTGTCCGGGTCGTATAAGGCCATATAAACCATGTCCGCCATCCGAGGGTCCGCAATCTTATTTTCCCATACTTCCTCAGCCCTCATTACATCCTTGAGGTTGTGATCTATTTCATCATAAGCATATAGTCCCTGATCCCTGCGCCATTGTTCCACTGTGATCGTTTTTTGTTCACAAAGGCCATGACAACTTTCAGGAGATACTATGAATGAGTATTCGATTCCGTCTTCAGTATCAAGGGGGTACATGCGGCATGAATATGGCCGACTATCGTACACGGAACAGCCTTGGTCGTTCACAAATGGGCATTTTTTATCATTTTCCTCGTCCATCTTAAGGGCAACCGCGGGCATTCCTGTGGCTTCAGAGACCAGTCTTACAGTGTGCTTTTCCAAGAACTCTGTTGAGGAGATCCCCAGTTTGGTTCTGAGTTTAGAAACATCCAGGGGATTGAGTAATATTGTCACGTCCCTGCAGCAGGAGTTGAAACAATCAATGCCCGGGTGGCAACTGAAAACGAATTCGTCATCCCAAGTCATGAGATCCTTGTTATTTTCATTATGACGGTATTTCATGGAGAATCCTTTCAAACAAATTCTTTATAGTACTATTGAGATTCCTCAAGCCTCTTTAAGTTTTGCGTAGCCTGCGCATTGCCAGGATCCAGCTCAAGGGTCTTTTTCCATGAGGCCACTGCCCTTTTTTTATCGCCGATCAGCTCATAGGCGACTCCCATTTGGTGGTGGGCCCCCACATAGTCGGGCCTGGCCGCGGACGCCTTTGTGAAACAGTGCAGCGCGCCTGAATAATCCTTTTTATTGATAAGGTGGATCTGACCCATATTGTACCAGGAAGCCGCGTACATTGGATTCAGATCAACGCATTTTCTGAACATTTCCAGGGCCTCGTCTTCCTTTTTTTGCATTGCCAGGACAACCCCGAGATTGTAGAAAATCACGTCATTTTCAGGTTCTATATCAGCGATTCTTCTCAGCCTTGTTTCAGCATGCCCGAAATTCTCTGTTTCCATGTCATTAAACGCGCGTTGAAGCTGGACATTTACCATCAAAAAATCCTTGTGCCTCTCGCCACGTTTGATCTGTTCAAAAACATTTAAAAGATCAGTCCATTTTGACTTTTCGCCTATGAGATTTTCCTCTTTCGCGCTATTTTCCAATTCGATCAATTCTTTGAGAGCTGTGATCGCCTTATCGAATCTCCCGGCCAGCCCCCTGGCTATGGCCAATCTGTAGATAAGGGTGGGTTTTTTTGAATCATGGGCCTGGGACATGGCTTTCTCATAAAATTCAGAGGCTCTTAAAAATTCCTCCTGGCCTTCATAACATGAGGCAATGGCTTCGTATAGCTCGTCCTTATTGGGCGCTTCATCAAGAATCGACTTAAAATGGTCTATAGCCTCTTGCCAATTTTCAGTGGACATGCTTTTATATCCCATGGCTATTGCCGAGGCGATATTGTCCGGCACAGGCGCGTAATTTTTTTTGTCTGTCATGCAGCATTTTTTGAATTTTTTTCCACTACCACAGGGGCAGGGATCGTTTCTTCCCGCAAGGTTCATGGGAAGGGCTCCTTATGTATATTTTAGTTCACCGTGCAAATAGTTAGGCCCAGTTTTAATGGCTTTCTCAACCGAGCTCGACCCCGGTAAATTCACAGGGCTTCATAAAATAAGGAACGCTATCACAAGGTCGTGTGGAAGGCAAGATGGTCCAAGGGTTGTTTTGTCTGGAAAACCTTGAGATATCGGTAAAAAAATGTCTTGACAATAGGTTCGGTATTTGATCAAATTCCTACCTCTTTTAGGTGTTTTCCATTCAGGAGGACTTT
>CAZFJT010000404.1:0-1186 GCA_964519135.1 uncultured Syntrophales bacterium
GCGCAATTTAGTCTAAAATATTGGAGGATAAACATGAGACTATTGTTGACGGTTGGCTTCCGGTATGAACCATCAAGGGCAAGGAAGAACTAATACCGGTCTCCTTACCCTTGAAAAAAATACATAAACAGATCTTATAATCTATCTGTCGTCACTCCACTTTCCGTACTGTTCCCTTAATACCCTATGCAAGATTTTTCCTGTGCCTGTTCTGGGCATCTCGTCATCATCTATGAAGGCAAGGGTCTTGGGTACTTTGTATCCAGCGATCTCTTTTTTGCAAAACTTTTTGATCTCATCAGCCAGAGTGTCTGTTTCCTCATGATCATCATTTAGTATCACAACAGCGTGCACAGCCTCCCCCCATTTATCGTGGGGAACTCCGATAACTGCGCAATCCCGCACAGCCGGATGCGCGCCCAATGCATTCTCAACTTCCGATGGGAATATGTTTTCGCCTCCTGATATGATCATGTTGGCTTTTCTATCAACAAGCACATAGAAGCCGTCTTTATCCCGGAAGCACATGTCCCCTGCGGTGAACCATTCCCCGTTGAAAACCTCCGCGGTCTTATCAGGCAAATTCCAGTACTCTTTGAACAGCATAGGGGTTCTTGCGTACAGTTCGCCCACTTCGCCATCAGGGACTTCATTGCCCTCTTCGTCCAGAACCTTTATTCTGTCTATTCCGAATATTTCCCGTCCTATGGTTCCTAGTTTTCTCAATTGATCCTCAGGTCGGCAAAGGGTCACAAGCCCGGCCTCTGTTGAGCCGTAAGCCTCCCATAGTTCAGCGTTGCTGAAAAAATCCAGGATCGCCTCTTTGGTGTCCTTTCTGGCGGGCGCGGAGCTGATCAACAACTGCCGCATACATCCCACATCGTATTTCTTTTTAATATCATCTGGTAAGGACAAAATCATGATGTAATGTGTCGGAACCAGGGACGTGAATGTTATTCTCTGGGTGGATACTGTTTCAAGAAAATCTTCCGGATTGAAGCTGGCTTCATTGTATACGGACACAGGGGCTGAAACCATGGTGTATGTAAATGAATAGAATATTGAGTTCACATGGCACATGGGCATGACCATCAGCGCTTTGTCAGTAGGTCTAAGGCCCATGTTCGTAATGTTCAGGTAATACTCGGCAAGATAGCTCTCATGGGTCCGAACCACACCTTTGGGC
>CAZFJT010000404.1:1196-3819 GCA_964519135.1 uncultured Syntrophales bacterium
TTCCTGAGGTATACATGAACGTCCATGTATCCAGGGAGTCCACCATAAGGTCAGGCTCCTCAGGAGCCGCGTTGGCAAGCCATTGCTCATATTCCACATAACCGTCCGGAGTTGAATCTCCAGGTTCTCCAATGAAAACATAATTGCCTTTTGGAATGGGCAATTTGTCCTTAATGCTGTCTATTAACTCCACAAAGGGTTTTTCAACTATCATGGCCTTGCACTGGGCATCGTTGATTATGTAGTCGATCTCAGGCCCGGCAAGCCTGAACATCAATGGCACGCAAATTTGCCCCCCCTTTGCGCAGCCTGCGTACATCTCCATCCACTCAACACGGTTGAACGCTATAATGGCAAATCGATCCTGATGGCCGCAGCCCATGCTGGTAAGGGCGTTTGCAAGCCTCCGGCTCCTTTCGTTCCACTGTTTGAAGGTCAAATCCTTCTTCTTGTCCTGACACCCCAGATTATCCGGGTAATTTGTGGCCATTTGTGACAGTACAGTCCCCATGTGGATCCATTTGCTAATTGTCATATAATCCTCCAAATCAATATAGGAGCGCATAAGACGTTTACACCCTTAAGCGCTTAATCTTATCGTCCTTTATGTGTCCCGCTGACCTTCAATTGGATCAATGATCCTTGCCGGCCTCAATTCCCAGGCGGTTTGAATTCCGTCCTTTTTGTTACGGATCGCGTCCAGAACCCTATCCGGGGTAATGGGGTAATGATTGAAATAAATACCCAAAGCGTGGCCCACAGCGCAGCAATATCCCTGGGCCGCGGACATGGCCACGGACATGCCGGCTTCTTTTGCCCCATAAGGTCCGCCAGGATCTATTGTCTCAACTATTATCGGGTTGATGGCGGGGATGTCCTTGGCTACGGGAATTTTATAGTCGAGCATTGTGGGATTCAATAAATGGCCTCCACTCCAGATGTGCTGTTCTGAAAGCATTCCCCCATGGCCGCCCATTACAACACTGCCTTGGAACTGACCTTCAACAATCATAGGATTCAAAGCGAATCCGCAATCCTGCGCGCAGTTAACATCTTTGGCCGTTACAATACCTGTATCAGGATCCACCTCCACCTCAACCACTGTGGCCCCAAAAGAGAACGCCTGTGAGAGCTGCCCTTTTGGGTTGGTTACCCATTCCCTCCTGTGGTCAACCTCTGGAGCAAAAGAGCCCTTGCCCATTATTGGGGTCCCAAGAATAAGGGCCTTTCTGACTACTTTCGCGATTGGTATGCCTGTGTCAGGGGCGCCTTGAACATATATTTTTCCGTCCTTAGCCACCAGATCTTCCACACTTGCCTCCAGCATATCTGAGGCTATCTTGAACATTTGATCCCTGGCGTCCATTGCCGCTCTTTTAACCGCGTTTCCTCCGCCGAATGTGGAAATCATTGAGTATGAGCCAGCGTCAGTTGCAGTGACTTCCGTGTCAGCGGAAATAAGTCTCACTTGCTCCATTGACAGGCCCAATTCTTCAGCGGCTATTTGCACAAGCATATTGTCATTGCCCTGGCCGTTATCCACCACACCTGAAACAACAGTTGCGCCGCCATCTTCATGGAACTTTATGGTCGCTTGGGAGCCACCCCTTATTCCCAGGGGGAAGCCGGTTTGCACTGAATTGATTCCCAGCCCGATGCCCTCAAAGCTCTCTGAATTATTGAACTTATCTTTAAATCCCGCTGCTTCTGTGGTTTTCTCTATGCATTCCACAAGGCCGCAACTGGCCACATATGATCCTGTGGGTGTGGTTTCATTGGGCCTTCTAGCGTTTCTGAGCTTCATGGTAACAGGGTCTATACCAAGCTCCTCAGCCAACATATCCAGTTGTGTGTCGATACCGCATGCGAATGATCTGCCGTGAATTCTTATCATCCCGCGCACAGGCTTGTTTGTGTAAATCCTATAACCGTGAAATCTTACATTTTCGAGCCTATAGGTTTGCTCATGGCAGAGAAAGGGCACTGATACCGCTATTGGGCCTGTGCTTGAATACGCGCCCCCATCAAGGTATGAAACCACATCCCTGGCCAGGACCTTGCCTTCCTTATCAACGCCGGTTTTTATGGTGGTCAGCATGCCGTGGCCCATTCGAGTGGCTATGGAGTTCTCTTCCCTGGTGTACACCAATTTAACGGGCCTGTTGGTCTTTACGCTCAACAGACAGGTTATGAACTCTGCAGGGAACACGTCCGATCTGCCGCCAAAAGCCCCACCTATGGTGATCTTGCGAACATTTACCTTTGAAAGGGGAATCTTCAGGGCGTTGGAGAGCGCCTTTGCCTTTGTGTGGGGAGACGCGTTGGGTGTCCATACTTCCACAGACCCGTCGGCGTGAGTATTAGCAACCACCGCGTACGGCTCCATCATAAAGTACGAATCTTCTTCAGCTAGAAATGTATCTTCCCTTATGAGGTGACATTCCTTAAAAGCCTTCTCCACATCGCCAACGTCTATTTTGACTGTGACATTGACGTTTCCAGGCCTGTCACTATGTATTACGGGCGCGTCCTCAGCAAGCGCGGACCAGCAATCGAATACAGCCGGCAGCTCCTCATATTCCACCTTAATCAGGTTCAGGGCTTCATCCGCGGTATCCTCGTC
>CAZFJT010000405.1:0-3795 GCA_964519135.1 uncultured Syntrophales bacterium
ATGGCGCCAAGAACCATCTTTGCGTCGTGGCCGTGGGCTGTGGAAACCGGAAAATTGGGAATCTCTGTGAAAGGTATCTCCACAATGGGGGTCAAGCTGCGACCCGCGCCTCCCAATCCCGTCCCTAGCACAACACCTATTTCAGGTTTTTTAGGGAGCCTGGATTCCAGCCATCCCACAGTCTCATTGACCTTTTCGAATAAATTTTCCATTGAACGCTTTTCTTTGAATTTAGTCAGTGGAGTATCCAAGATATGCCGCTGTGAAGTCAAGCCGCATATCAAATTAAAAAATGAAGGGTTACACCCACGCGTGATATTTGGTTTTATTAAGTGTATATTTTTTTGAATTTACGGGAAATGGTGATTCCAATGAGATTCCTGCATACCGCTGATTGGCATTTGGGCCGTTTATTTCACGGAGTTCATCTTACCGGGGACCAGGCGCCCTTGCTTGATAAGATTTTTCTTTATTTAAAGGAAATCAAAGCCCATTGCCTGATAATATCAGGAGATATATTCGATAGGGCCCAGCCTCCTGTGGAAGCCATAAAGCTATTCAGTGACTTCATCACAAGGGTAAGCCTTGACCTTAAAACCCAAATCGTGGCTATTGCAGGCAATCATGACAGCCCGGACAGGCTGGGGTTTGCTTCTGAACTCCTGAGTTTATCGGGCGCGCATATAAGAGGAAATTACGATCCTAATCCCAAGCCCATAATAGTTGAAGATCAATGGGGAACTGTGGCCATCCACGCTATTCCTTATTCTGATCCGTCAATGGTCAGGGAAAGGCTGGACGACACCGGGATCGTTGATCACCAAACAGCCATGGAAAAGATTGTCTCCAATATTGGATACCACAAGTCCAAATATCCCAGATCAATCGCTGTTGGCCACGCATACGTCACAGGAGGCGAAAGATCCGAATCTGAAAGACCGCTTTCATTGGGCTCAATAGAGGAGATCGACGCTTCGGTATTTTCGGAATTTTCATATACCGCCCTTGGCCATTTGCACAGGTCACAGAAGATCGCGGATGGAGTCTTTTACTCAGGTTCACTTTTTAAGTATTCATTTGAGGAGTCTGATCAGGGCAAATCTGTTCTATTCTGCAATATGGACCGCGACGGCAAGACTACCATTGAAAACCTCTCACTCGAGCCTGAAAGGGATGTGAGAGTTTGCAAGGGCCTCTTTAGTGACCTGATCAACTTCCCTGAAAGGTTTGGTCCAAGGGAAGATTATATGATGATATCACTGGAGGATAGGGGGCCTATTGTAGACGTTATGAGAAGGTTAAGGGAGGTCTATCCGAATGTCCTGCGAGTTGAGAGACTTAATGATACTGATGGGGAAAGCGCGGTTACTTCAATTGGCCGCAAAAGGATGACTCTCAGCGACTCGGACTGGTTCAGGGAATTTCACAAATATGTGACAAAATTGGACGTTGGAGATGATGAATTGGAGATATTCTCGAAAACAGTTGATGATCTGAGAACAAGGGACAGGGGCTGAGTTGATGAAACCATTAAGGCTTAATATAAAGGCTTTTGCCGCCTACCCTGGAGAGCAGGTAATAGATTTCCAAAGGCTCAATGAGCATGGATTATTTCTAATACATGGGCCCACAGGATCAGGTAAGACCACCATCCTGGACGCAATATCATTTGCCCTGTACGGAGAGTGCGCAGGGGACTTGAGACAGGCAAAGGAAATGCGGAGCCATCATGTGTCAGATGACACTCCTACAGAGGTAACTTTTGATTTTTCCATAGGAGATTCAATATATCGCGCGGCCAGGACATTGGCCTATGAAAGAAAATCCCAAAAGGGGAAAGGTTATACCCAGGTCAAACCAACCGCAAAAGTGTGGCGAATGGAGACAAATGACGGCAAGCTGAAGGAAGTTGAGCTATTGGCCACAAAAATAGGTGAGTCAACCTCGAAAATAGAGGAGATCATAGGCTTCAGGCTGGAGCAGTTCAAGCAGGTGATAGTGCTTCCCCAGGGAAGGTTCAGGGAACTGTTGACTTCAGGTTCCTCTGATCGGGAGGCGGTGCTTGAGGTTCTCTTCCAAACCGAATGGTATAGAAGGATTGAGGATGAATTAAAGGTAGTGAAAAGAGACCTGGAAGGCGAAGTAAAGGGTCGAATGGATCAGCTCTCATATTTGCTCAAGAACCATGAAGCGGCAAGTACGGAAGAACTCATGGAAAGATGGGCTGAGGCAAAAGAGAGAAAGGAGACCACAGCCAAGAATCGGACAGCCGCAAAGGAATCGGATAAACAAGCCCAGGAGAAACTGGCCGTAGGAAATAGGACACAGGATCTCTTTAAGGAATTGTCGGACGCGCAACTGGCCTTGCAAAAGATATCACAGGGCAAGATTGAGTGGGAAAGAAACAAGAAACTACATGAAAAGGCAGTTCTTGCTGATTCACTCTCAGTATTTGAGAAAGCGGTTCGCGAAAAAGCCCAGGAAGTGAAGTCAGCTCATTCCAGGATAGAATCGGCAAATAACATGGTTGAGGAGAGCTCAAAGGCGTTGATGGATTCAGAGAAGCGACTGGCCGCGATTTCATCCAAGACCGGTGATATGGACAAATTGAGACAACAAATTACGATCCTGGAATCTTTAAAGGCTAAAGTGGCGGGATATGAGGCTGCGGTTCATAACTTCAATAAATCCAAACAAGTCGAGTCAGGGTTGGAAATAAAGACAGTCTCAATGAACAAAGATTTGAAGCGATTAAATGAAACCCTTGAAAAGCTGGACAATGAGAGAAAGGCCCTTGAAAAAAAGGCCTCTGCAAGGGAATCCGCTGAAAGGGCGGTCCAAGAGTCGGATAAGTTTTGCAAAAAGAGACGTGGATTGATCGATTTGCACAGTAGGATGTCCCAGTTGCAAGAGTTGGCAAAAAAATACGACACAGAAGCAATGGCCCTGGAAGATAAGATCAAGAAATTGTCGAAAAAGCTCGATGATCTATACTTGAAGTGGAGAAACGGCCAGTCGGGATTATTGGCAGAGACACTTGAAGAAGGTGAGCCATGCCCAGTGTGCGGCTCTTTGGAACATCCCGCGTTGGCTGTGAAGGATCAGGACGTTCCTTCAGATAAAGCCCTGGAGCAAGCTAAAGCGGCCCTTGACAAAGCAATGGGCCAAAAACAGGGACTCAATGAAAAGATCAGTCCCATTGATAAGGAACTCTCTGAAATCAAGGGAAAGACCCAAACCATTGAAGAGGATCTAGGGGATTGGGCGTCCGCTCCACTTGATGAGCTGGAACAGGAGGCCCTAAAAAGGGCCCAGGCTCTAAAAGACGCTGATAAGGCCAGTGAAAGATTGAGTTCAATAGATCAAGAGATCAAAAAACTCAAGGAGACTTTAAAAATCAGTTCAGACCAATACCAAGAGGCCCAGACTGAACTCAACAAGGTGATCGCGGATACCAGGGGTCTTGAGGCCACTGTCAAGGAAAAGGAATCGGATCTTCCCATAGAATTAAGAAGTGAAAAGAGCCTTAACAGTAAGATAGCCAAAGAGACTAAAAAGCTTGCGGGAATGGAAAAGGAGCTGGAACAAGCCGGAAACGCAGTGACAAAAGACAGGGAGGATTTATCCATTTATAAGTCCAAGGCTGATGAAGCGTCAAAAGATCTTGCCAGGCTGAAAGACCAACTGGAGAAAAATGAAAATGAATTCCAAATGGAGCTAGGAAAGGCTGGTTTCAAAGATACGGAAGAATATTACGCAAACAAGCTCTCAAAGGAAGAAATCAAAGAGTTAGCC
>CAZFJT010000406.1:0-3769 GCA_964519135.1 uncultured Syntrophales bacterium
AGTCAATTACTGAAAACAGCATCACGTTACTTGATCAATTCGATCTTTCCCGGCCGCCAGGTCTTGTCGAACCAAGGCTCTAACGGTCCGTATAGGCGTAGGATGAGCCAGAAGCCCTTACCTGGAACCGTCTGGACCCAGTTCTTTTCTTTACCTTCAGGCGCCTTTGGGCCAAAGAAGACGTCTACAGATCCATCGTCATTCGGCTTAACTCCTCCACGCTCGCTATTGAGGCTGGGAAACTGCTGATCCGTCTGAAGCATTGAGCGGGTTTGCACATCGTAGAGCACCACCGACCAGAAATCTTTGGCTGGAACATTTGGCGGAAGTGTGAGCTTGTATTCCATTGATCCGTCGAGATACCGACCATTCGAGTCCCGGCAGGCGGCCGCGTAAGCAGACCCTACACCGGGCATAGCGACAGCCATTGCGGGCGTGATTCCCGTTGCAGCGTACATGAATTGAGATCTGGCGTCCCTGTTTAACCAGCCTTCCTTGGATAGAAATTCATGATTGCCGATTGCAAAGGAACTGAACCATGTTCGGTCATCATCAGGGTAAAAGTAGGTAACTTCATCCCGAGCCGCAAAAGCCATTGAGCGGGCGATAGCTGCGCCGACTAGGGCGGCTTCATTCAGGATATGGCGCATGTGTTTGTCAGGCTTGAATGGCTTGCCCTTTACGATGCCGAGAAGAGCAAGACGACCTCTTGACTCGGGGCTGATCGCTTCCTTCGGCTCTTGTTGGATCAGTGAGTTGATCTCTTTGAAAAACTCGAAGTTATTTGCATGGATGGTGTTGTTGAACTTGCCAGATATATTCTTGAATTCCATTGGTTGAGGTTTTTTTGCTTTGTCCAAGGGGTAGATGCGAAGATTATTTTTGATATTCTCCACAGCCGGGCCGGTCTTACCCTCTACCAGAAATCCCCTCACTACAAACCACACGCCGTATGCCCTGGACCTGAAGACGTGATAACCATCCGGAACCTTGCCATCGTACCCAGGCGGAAGCACAAGGAACTTTCCGCCCTTTCCTTTATCAGGACCTGCGTTACCGATATCGCCAACGTAACGCATCCACATGTCGTCTAGAATCCCAAGGACATTGGGCGGGGACTCTATCACGGTGGGGCCGTCGGCTTTTAGGTCCAAAAAGTTACTCGCATACACAGTCTCTGTGTTTGCCGTTAACCAGAGCGCCTTTGAATCCATTAATTCTTCAAAGATGGCCACCTGGTTTGATTTGTTTATTCCCAGATCACGGAGTCCATTGCGCATTGCCACCATGGATGCGGCTCGCATCTCATCGAGAAAAACGTCAACCCCGCGTTGGAAATCCAGGAAATCGTAGGCCTTCTTAACGGTCGCGTCTGTAGGGAATCCGTCAAAGAATTCGAGCTCTCCAATCCGAGTTTTTACCTTGTCCCGGATTGTTATTGACTTCGGTATCTCTGTTGTCATTTTCATTTTCGGAGGCTCAGCTACAGTAAGCGTAATGGCGCTTACCGCAAGGAATGTAGCCGTCGCGAGTGTCCAACGAGCAATCGTCATCTCTCAGTTCTCCCTTTCCATTTCCGGTCTATCGTTGCGGCCCTTCCGCTTCATCGTGATAGGCGATCATTCTAATCCTCCAAGGGAGGAATCTTATAGTTCTTGGTCGGCTTGAATTTGTCGAAAAGATCAAATACCGCAGCGACTTCCTTGGGACCGCCCGTGGTAACCTTGACCTTGCCGGACCCGATTGCCTTATCCAGATCAATGGAACTTAAATAGAGATCAGCCCATGTTTTAGAATCCAGTTGCAGGACGTAGTCCGCTTTTTTGTAGTATTCTGAAGGTTTTGGCACAAACTCCACAACCCCTCGTCGGACGTGTAGGGCAACCTTGCCTCTGTCCTTGTCCGTAAATGCAAACTCTACCACCTTGTCCGTGTCTTGGGCTTTCTTTGGATCAACTCGTACACGGAAGAAATCCACGAACGTATCCGGAGACTGAGCAATAACCTCAGCAGATGGCGGGACCAGACGGGGAATCTTTACCTTTCCCTCAAGGGCCAGCGCCTCGCTGATTAGGAATGCGCGAGGGATGGAACCAGTGCTCCTATAAGCCATTTGCCTCAGAGCGTCCGCCTTCACCTGTCGTACTATTTTGTCCCGAGGATCGAGCAGGAACACATATTGGATGAGTTGGGCGGCCCAAGCATATTCCTTCTTTTCGAGAGCGACCTTGGCAGCCTTGACAACCTTGTCTTTGCCTCCAATGAGCTTTACCAAACGCTCAGCCTCCCCTTTCGGAGGAACGGCGAATAACTTGGTAACATCGCCATCGAACCAGCCAATCACATACTGATAGATAGCTTCTGGGTAATGCACTGTTTCGCCATACACCTGAGCGTTCTCCGGGATCTCTTTCAGATGCGGCGGAATGTAGACGACATTTCTGAGATCCCCCAGGCTTAGACCTCCCAGAATCCCACGCAATGTTTGATCGTACGTGAGGGAGATCTGATCCATATAGCCCGTGAGCCTCCTCATGACCTCGTCTTTTCCAATGATAGGACGGGCGTGAGTGCTCAACAGGATCTCAGGTTCCAGGTCACGTATGATTTTAAGACCATTCCGCCAGATCAATGGATCGCGGTACACGCCACCACGTAGAGTGTAGATGTTTGGTGCGCCGGGCCAGAAGAAGTTGTTAAGCACTACTCCTTTCTCAGGTATCCAGACGGTGAGGTTGTAATCGTCGGACGTGTACTCTGTGAAGAACTGCATCTTCAGCCCGAGCACATCCAGGTCTTCTTTGTCCTTCACGGTCTTGTTCGCAGGAAGAAAAGCAATAGGTTTGCCCAGTTCCAACTTGGTCATCAGGGCCGCATCGGGGCCTTTGTCAGGCATGAAGTTGTTTAACTGCGCCAGTGTACGTGAGGTCATAATGGGCCCGACCTCAGGTATTGCCGACGGCGCTCCGCCTCCCTGAAGGTTATTCTTGACCGTTTCGTTCAGCTTTGGATGACCGATGACCAATACATCCTTGGGGTTGTCCACCAAAGCTCCACCGCCGACCGCATAGTGGGAATGACTGTAGATGATTACCTTAATCGGTTTGTTGCTAATCTTCTTTATGGCCTCCCGAATGTGCTCTCCCTCTTCACGAGTATCACCGGTGTCATAGACAATCAGGCCGTCCTTGCCCTCGATCACCGTCGTGTTGCCGAGGGAATAGCCGCCAATGCACCAAACCCCGTCTGCGACCTTATCGATAGTTGGTTCGAGATACATTATGTTCGGGCTAACCTTCAAGACCTCGGCATTAACCAGCGCCCCGTTCGGCGCCTTCTTGAGTGTTACCTCACCGCCCATGTAGCGCGACTTTTCTGCTGCCTGTGTCAACATGGGAAACATCGCCGTTACTAACAATCCTATGATAAGAGTCCTCGCGATCACCCGATATGAAAGCATTCGATTCGCTCCTTCCGCAATTCTAAGAGTGACTGAAGAGCAAGCATGTCCCGCTTGCCCTTCTATTAATTCAAGCTCGATTCGGAGGTGGAAATCTTCCGTTGGGTACTATGCAGCCAACTGGAAGCCTGTCCATATTCCGCAACCAGTTCAATCATTATCGGGTGAACGCTGAAAAGCAGGCTGTTTGCCTTCGAGGTTTTTAAAGTAGAGACGTTTGAGCTTGCCGTTGAACTTGAAGGGGGCCTTGTCGAGGTAATCGTTGGCCACAGGGGAATTGGTGTCGAGCCCCACGTCAAAGGTCTCCGA
>CAZFJT010000407.1:0-1082 GCA_964519135.1 uncultured Syntrophales bacterium
GCTTGGACTCTCTTCCCTTCGAGGGCTTTGATCCCTTTGGTTATGATGATTCCGTCCACAGGGGCCCTGACGTGAAGGTTCTTTCTTTTCCATTGCAAATACCTGATCTCATTGTTCACCCCCTCCCTTTGCAACGCCATTAATTTGCGCTGGGCAAGTTTTGTGGGATCCTGTCCGGATTCCACTCCCAGCCTCTTCATTTGCTCGGTAAGAATGTCATAGCGACTTTTAAGGGCGCCAAGCTCAAGGTCCGCCTCTGTTGGATCAAGCCTGGCTATGAGTCGGCCCTTTTTCACAAAGTCTCCCTCATGTACCATGATTTCAGCCAGGGACCCATTCAGATTTGAATAGGCCATCCGACTATCCCGGCAAACAATTTCCGCTTCTCCCCCAACATTTACTGGAAAAGGAATCACAAATAGCACACAGGCCAGTACTATCATCATAGCCAACAGACAGGAGCGCTTTACCCAGGAATTTGTAGGCGCTCCTCTAACAAGAGAACCCAGGGAGAGTTTAGCGGCCTTATTCATGTTAAGTTCCAAGGTCTTTTGGTACAAAGCCGCGGATAAGATGGAACCAACGCTTATCAATTCCTTGACCTTGGAATGAAGTTCTTGGGGGTCTTGCGAGAACTCCAGGAACAGGCGCCATTGCATTATTTCCTTATGACCCAGTGGCAGGATAAAAAGAGCGGACATCCGGTTTGTCAGCATATACTTCCTTAGGAGCCCCTTTGCTTCAGGGCTGACAGAGTCACCCAGATAGTCTTGTCTTAGGAATCTCTTTGATATCAATAGGGCTTTTTCATTGGCGCCTAGGCTGTGGAACAAATCATTGATCTGATCTATCACCTTGGATTTATTGTTTACCAAAGGCAGACTATTGGAGGCCAAAACCTTTGGTTTACTCGAATTCAAGGACACAACAAACGCCCTATCGAATTCTATGAGGCAACGCAGATCATTTGTTAATGTAAAATAGAGCTCATCCAAAGAATCTGAGGCAAGGGATCGCTTGGCAAGCTGTAGGGCAATTTCACTCAGACTGCGACTTGATTCCGCAGCCTCGCGACCTGTGGG
>CAZFJT010000407.1:1092-3768 GCA_964519135.1 uncultured Syntrophales bacterium
ACGCCTTTGGCGCCTCTTGGCAAAACTGGCTCATTACAGGGCTCCTGGGATCATATTAGGGACTCTCGGTTGAATGTTTTTGCCGCCGCGTCAAACAACCTACCCATGATACTCATGGGCCGGCCAGGTATGACGAACACACCAGTTGCCCCTATTGGCAAGCGATCTGAGTTCTTAAGGGAAGTTGAGCATATGTAATGGGATGTGAGAGGCTCTTCTCCGCCTGAGTTGGAAGATTTCTCAGTGGCGATTGGGCCGCCTCTTTCACTTGAAAACACTGAATCCCTTAAATCCTGTTCATTGAACTTTTTGATTTTTTCCACTTTGCTTTTGTAAACTTTATCTCCCGCGGCGGGAAAGTAGATGGCGACCATTTGCCCTGGTTTTACTTTGTGGATGGCATCCTCAGGCGCCAACGCCAGAACTTGGCAGTCAATTATGGACTTCAATTCCCCAACTATTGCGGCCTTGCCAGGCTTGAATCCCTGGCCCATTCTTTTGTCAAGGTCTGTTACCACTGCCCTGAAAGGCGCTTTTACTCCAGTAACCGCTATCTCTCTGTCCTTGAGGAGCTTTTCGGTCTCAATGGAAACTTTTCTGAGCTCCAATTCCTTTATGGGAACTGAGGATCGCTCTTGATCATTGAATTTCATTATGGCTATCTGATTCTGAATCATCTTCTCTTTTAAGAGATTCTTGGATAACGCGAGTTCCACTTCCACAGGGTCCAACTTAAACATAGGCTCTCCTTCGTCCACTATATCCCCTTTTTTTATTCGGACATCCCGGACAGTGACATCCAAAGGAGAGGTGATCTTGATCACCCGAGCCGACTCCATATAACAGGGAAATGTAATCTTACCGGACCACGGAATGAATAAAGGAAGCGTCAGCGCAACTATCAAGCAGGCGCCGGCAATCGCGGCCTTCCATTTGACATTTATTTGGGATCTTGACTTGATCACTAAATTGAGGCCTTTTAACACCGGCAGAACAATGAACAGGCCAATGGCGATAAAAGCTAGAATTAACCCTATGAACTTATTAAACTTGTAATATACTCCAGTGATAATTGCCGCATACAAAAACAGCCTATATATGGTCTTAGCCACTCCATACGCCAGGTAAATGCGTTTGTCCCTGGCAGTGGCCGCGGGATTGCTAATCCTTTCAATTCCAAGGGTTCTGTTCAGAAACAGATATTTTAGGTAATCTGTGGACCTTGAGGCAAGATTCGGTGTTTTAAGCCAGTCAATAAGCACAAAATAGCCATCGAGCTTGATCAGGGGATTGCCGTTTATGAAAATTGTGGAAATAAGGGACACTACCATCATATAGAAAGCAATGGAGTTCAATAGCCCTGGCTTGGAAAAGAACCAAATATGAGCTGCAATGATTGCCAGAACAGCCTCGGCTATAATACCGGCCGCGCTTATGGCTATACGATTGGATGGCTTTGCAAGCCTCCACGCGTCTGTGGTGTCACAGTACAAACAAGGCATGAAAACCAGGAACGCAACTCCCATCCTTGGAACCGTAAGTCCGTATCTTTTCGCTGTGTACGCATGGGCCAGTTCATGCGCCAACTTTGAAACAATTATCACGGCCCATAAGATAACAAGATTATTAAGATTAAAGAAAAACAGGTAGTTGTTGTAAAGCCTTTCGGTTGATGTCAGCAGAATATAGATCGCCGAACAAGATAGGGCAAAAATAACCGGAAACGCCCATTTTGAAAGTAGCGGCCTTATAATCCACAATGTGTTTTCCAAGAATTTATCGGGGTTTACCAATGGTATATAGACAAAATAAAGGTTCGATAAAGCCTTGACTCTTTTTACCTTATCAGTATTGCTTTTTGTTTCCACAAGGCGCTTGGCCGACGTATGTGACGTTCCCAATAGCAAACCGGCTTTCGCGGCCCTATTGGCTATTTCCACAGCGTGCTCCTCAGCGTAGAATCTACCGGCCCTTTTTAGTGACTCTATTGTTTCTTTCAGGTCCTTTTGACCATCAAAGGCCGCGAGCAAATCATGCTCATATTTGGTCAGTTTGTAATATTTTGCAGCCAGTGGATCATGGATAATCTTATAACAGACACCGTCCGCGCCATTATAATCAGACGAGCTGAGATCCCTGCGAAGGAGAGGTTTTGCCGTGGTTTCACCCATAGAAATATTCCGTATTAGACGCTATTTCCGTTAGTTACCACTAATTAACGTTGATGGGTTCATGATAGTTAACTCCCATTGCTGAACGAAGTTTGGCAAGACAAGCGTTCGCCTCTCCAATGAGCCTTATCCGCTCTATTTTTTCGAATATCATATCAGCTTGGGTCTTTTTTAGGGTAAGCCTGTCCACCGCTCCTCCTATGGCCTTTTGTTTCGCGTTTTCGTACAAACGCATCGCGCTGGAGAGAGATTCCTCAACCGTCTTGAGCCTTTCCAATACCGCAAAGTAATCAAGAGCGGCCATTCTTGCTTCTGAAGAGAGGGTCAACGCTATGGCCGACATTTCCACCTTGGTCCTTTGGGAGTCCAAAGATTTTGATTTCGATTGGGCGCCCTTTGCCAACCAATCAATAAGGTCCACTTGAGCGAGTATTCCGAACTCTTTCCAATCATTGTTATACAGAAACTTGTTCGTATCCCCTGTGCGACTCCAGAATAGGGTGAT
>CAZFJT010000408.1:0-3767 GCA_964519135.1 uncultured Syntrophales bacterium
ATTGAAGCTTCGTGTCCTAAGGCTCCGACAATAGGCTATTTTGCTGTCCGCGCCAATTTTTTTGACATGACGGTTTTTTAGTAGGAAAAAATTTGGCAAGATCCGCCAAGAGATTTGTTCTCAAAGACTCGCCAATCTAATGGGTCGTAGTTGATATATTGCAGTTATTATGGGAAATTAAGCAAAAAAATACCCTCCTTTGATCAGGAGGGTTAGAGGGTATGGTTAAGGAGTCGTTATGGCGATCATTTATAAGTGCAATTTAGGCGCCAAACATCTCAAGGCTCACTGGTGATTTATGAGTTAAAATGAATTGGGACTTTTTTAAAGATAAGAAAATCAAGAACATGGGCAAAAAGACCGTGGCCCGTCTCACTGTTCTTTTTACTCTTTTTGTGGTACTGTTTATTTATTTCGTCTGGAAGAATCCCAGGGATTTTGAGGCGTGGTTCCTCCTGGCCGTCAGTATATGGCTGGCCCTTTACTGCTCATGGCAATTGATATTGAAGTGGGATAGGTGAAGTTGCCGCATGGGCCTGGTAATGGGGTTCGGGCCATTGAAAGCCGTCATTGGGAAACATATGGGGCAAGCCATTTGGTCTTTTTATGTACGACCTTATTTCAATTATAATTGTCATATAATCACTAAACTCAACCTTGCTTCTGTTAAAAAAGGTTGAGACCATGAGGTTGGGGGCGATGATCCAATCTGTCCATAAAGGCGAATTGAAACGCGTCAGTCAGGAGTGAAAAGATGCCAAAAATGAAGGACGATCTGATTTCTTCGGGAAAGTTACATGATTATTCCAAGCATTTTTCAGAATCCGAGTTCTGGGATGTGATAAAAAAATACGCCAAAAATCTCGGCTCTGACGGACTCCACCACGCTCTCACCCTTTATTACGCCTTGTGGGAACCGGACACCCCCGCGTGGGCCAAAACAATTATAGCAGGCGCGCTGGGTTATCTGATCCTACCGTTGGATGCGATTCCTGATGTGATACCAGCGTTAGGGTTGACCGACGATATAGGGATCATCGCGGCTGCAATTGCCGCAATAGAGATGAACATACCCCAGGCCGCAGTAGACAAGGCTGATGAAAAAATGAGCAAGTGGTTCGGTAAAGAAATAAAAAAATGATATTCTTCTGAAGATAATATTCTACGGATTCAGAGGAGTTTGTACCCTGCAATTTAACTCAAAGGCTTCCAAGCGCTTTTATAGACTTTTCACCTTTTACTGTTTCCATCTATGGAGGAATCTTAGCCATGCCTTTTAGGGCTCTTACAGTAATTGTCGCCATAATATCCATATGCCTGTTATTTTCCGGACCAGCGTCTGCTGAAGCGGAACCCCAATGGCCAAGGGAATTCCAACGAAATGGTAGGAGCATTATTCTATTTGAGCCCCAGATAGACAGATGGGAGAATTTCGAGAATTTGGATGGGAAAATGGTTGTTGGTATTACTCCTAAAAAGACTGGGAAAAGAATCCTTGGCGCTGTGCTGTTTAACGCGATAACCAGGACGGACATGGAACAAAGGTTGGTATATATTAGCGATCTCACAATACAGAGTATTAATTTTCCCAATCTAAGTGAGAGATTATCTGAAAGATTAAGCGATATTCTTACCAAAATTGCCCCAAAGACGCCGCCCCCGGTTTCTTTGGATCTTGTATTGGCAAACATTGCAGGTTCCCAGATAAACGCCCGAACTCTTGAGGCCGAGGCCCAGGCCCCAAATATCATAGTTTCCAACAAAAAGGCTATCCTGGTTCAGACCTATGGCGACCCTGTTCCTGCGGCTGTGGAAGGAACCGACCTCGTCTCAGTCATAAACAGTTCATGGCCTTTATTTCAAAAGGCCGGTTCATCTGATTACTATTTACTTGTGAATGATCTTTGGTTTAAGGCAAATGGGTTAAACGGACCGTGGGAAGCAGCGGAATCTCTTCCAAAGAGCTTTTCCGCGATACCAAAAACCGGTAAGTGGCGGGACATCGTAAAGATGGTTCCACCTCCAAAAAGCCCAAATACGGTTGTTCCTGAAATATATGTTGTTACTGACCCAACAGAGCTCATTGAGATAGAGGGAGAACTTGAACTCAAACCCATCGGCGATCTGGGTATTTCCTATGGCGCCAACACAGACAGTGATCTGTTTTTTTATACAGTGGACTCTTCCTATTACTATCTTGTTTCTGGAAGATGGTTCAAATCATCCAGCTTATCAGGCCCCTGGGAGAATGTGACCGGGTCGTTGCCTGGAGATTTCGCCAAAATACCCCAAGATCATCCCAAAGCAAGGATCCTTGCTTCGGTCCCTGGAACCAAAGACGCGAAAATTGCCGTCATTGAATCGCAGATTCCAAGAAAAGCCATTATAAAAAGGGGCTCTGCGGCATTCAGCGCCACGTACAATGGAGATCCGGTCTTTGCGCCAATTGAAGGCACAAGACTATATTACGGTGTAAACACCCAAAATGACGTCATCCAATTTGAGGATAAGTACTACGCCTGTTATATGGGAGTATGGTTCATCGCGGACTCACCCTTAGGTCCCTGGGAATTGTGTGAGTTCGTCCCAGAGCCCATATATGATATTCCGCCGAACTCCCCCAAATATCATGTGACATATGTTCATGTGTACTTCGCGGACAGGGAAGACATAGAAGTTGGTTATACAGCCGGATATCAGGGGATTTACGTCAAGGGCGGAGTTGTGGTGTACGGAACAGGTTACTACTATCCGGCGTACAGATGGAATGCGGGAGTTTATCATCCTGTATATTATCCTCCCACATATAAAACCTTCGGATATGGGGCCCATTACAATCCTAATACCGGAAGATTCGTGGCAAGATCATCGGTTTATGGGCCTTATGGGGTTAAATTCTCATCCGGTTTATACAATCCTGTCACAGGGGCATGGGGGGCCTCGGAACAATACGCGACACCTTACGCCCAATGGGGAGAATCAGTTGTCGGGATTGATGAACAATGGGTTCACACGGGCCACATCGGGGGTCCGAAACGCGGCGCCATTGGAGTGGAAACATCCGGTGGAGGGAAGGCCATGGCAGTTCATGGGCCGGAACATGACGCGGGTGTTGTGAAAACTTCCCAGGGCGATTTGTACGTGGGCAAGGACGGAAACATATATAAGAAAACAGATGATGGATGGTCCAAGTACCAAGGTAAAGGCGAATGGGCGCCATTGGACCAAAAGGCTGAAACGATCGGTAAAAAGCCGAACAAATTGGATAGATCACCAGGAGACGGCGTTAAACCTGGGCCCAGGAGGTCTCTTAACAACAAAGGTCCCATTGGAGAACGTTTGAGGAAAAACCTGGGGAACAAGTCCAACGCTTCCATGACCACGCGGCGCTCTCCTGACAAGGACCTGTTGAGGGGACTACAACGGGACCTTAAAGCAAGGAAAATGGGCTCACCTGGACCCAAGAAACCTGATGCGGTTAATCGGCCAAAATTTAAGCAGAATACCGGCCATAAGCCCCTTCCAATAAAGAACGCTCCAAGGGGAACACTAAGGAACAGGTAAGCGTTTACCAGGGAGGCCCTTGGCCTGGTTCGTCTATAACCAAGCGTCTGCATATTGAGGGTGAAGATTAACTCTACTGATGGAAATAGTTTGAGCCGCTACGGACCGCGGGAGTACGACGAGCGAAGCTTCCTGAGCCTGCGAATTTAACACAGAGAATCGGACCTGCCGCCATAAGGCGCGGCCGCGCTGTATCCTGAACG
>CAZFJT010000409.1:0-3761 GCA_964519135.1 uncultured Syntrophales bacterium
CCCATAAATCCATCAGCGCGTTTATAGTTGAAAGGGATATGGGGGTTGAATCCAAGTACGTTTACGGATTGATGGGCACAAGAGGAGGGGGCGCGGGAAGAATTGTATTCCGAGATGTCAGGGTTCCTGCTGAAAATATCATTCTAGGGGAAAACCGGGGAGCTGAAGTCTTTAACCAGATGATGATACCTGAGCGTATGACGACTGCAGCGGGCGCTATCGGCCTTGGAAGGGCGGGCCTTGAAATCGCCACTAGATATAGTGACAAAAGAAAGGCCTTTGGTAAAAACATACGAGACTTCCAGGGCGTGAGTTTCAAAGTCGCTGATAGTGTCACCAGGCTGGACTCAGCCTGGAGCCTTGTCCATACCACCGCGGCCTCCATAGACGCGCATGGAGGAACAGGGTACACCAGGCGCTTAGTATCTGAATCAAAAAAATTCGCGACCCAGGCCGCCTGGGATGTGATAAACGACGCAATGCAGATCATGGGCGGAATCGGCTATACGAATGTTTATCCCATTGAGAGGCTCCTTAGAGACGCAAGGCTCATGATGATATGGACAGGTACAAATGAGGTGATGAATCTCATTATACAGCACGAATATTATAAGCAGGTTTTAAATCAAGGAGAAGATCTAAGGGATTCAGAATCAGACGCCGCCGAAGCCTTTGCAGAAGATGAAAAGATATATGAATAACTTTGAAATTTATTGGCGCCAATACTGCCTTCTAGTTATACTGGCGCTCTCTTAATTTCATAAATTCGGCCTTATTCAAAGACCTCCTGCAAAAATATTTTCATCGCCTTCCATGATCTTTTCGCGGCCTTTTCATTGTACGCGGCGCCTGTTGATGGATCATTCCCGGCTGAAGGCTTTGTAAAAGAATGCACTGCGTTTCCATAATAAACCATTTGCCAGTCCACTTTACCTTCTTTCATTTCAGCAAAAGATATTGAATACGCGAACATCAAGATTACAATCGCCAAAGATTTCCTTATCATCTCTTCTCCCCTGTTCCTTACTTTATCCAATTAATCCCAAGGAGAGCACAATGCAATTTCCCCTCGTATCATTATTATTTGTATATTTATTTCAAAAAGCAAACAGGCCCTATTCAGTATAAACTCTAAATAGGACCTGCTTTTTGGACACTGTCTATTTTATTACTATTTACTGGGTTGGCCACTGCCTTATTTTCTCGATATGCTCCTCTGGTAATTGCATCTCTTCAGCGCCTTTTACGCATATCCATTTGTAGTTCCTGGTTGGCCATACATCCGTCCTTGATCCCTTGTTCGATCCCGCGACGTATACCCAGGCCTCTATATTCTTTCCATCCTCCTGCCTTTTCACCGTCATTCTCTTTTTATTGTAATAAACCGGATATCCTTCCTTTCTATCAAAGGCCTTATCCAATGACTTATCATATTCAATCAGCGCTCCCCATATAATGGACCCTGCTTTTTGCTCTATATTAGCCGCTCCTCCGCTTCTTTTCGCTGAATAATAGTTCCATACGAAATCGTAATCCTCCAAGCTCGCTTGCCATCTGTTCAATATCAACGATGAGTCGTATCCATTACTCTCCAACCAAGCCCGCAAATCTGAATAATTCATATTGGATCCATAAGCGAATGTATATTCACTGTCCATTGTAGTTTTCCTTTTAAGTATTACGGCCTAATCATAGATCCCTATTATCAAAAACTCTCCTGGTCTTTCTCTCGCTTCTCGGTAATCCGGAATATTCTACTATTTCCACTTCAGGTGTAACCAAGATCTTCTTCTTTATCACATTCTTTATATTCTCTTTTGTAAGGTTGTCTTTTTCAGGAGCTTCCTTCAGCGCCCTCTCCACCTTTAGAGTCATTATATCTTTTCCATCATCCGTTCTGTCCAATATCACCTGATACTCACTCCCTATCCCAGCCATTCCACTTAGCGCGCTGTCTATTTGCCCAGGATATACGTTCACCGCCCTGAAGATAAACATGTCATCCGAGCGACCCATTATTCTGTCATGTTTTGGGATGAGTCTTCCGCACTGACACGGTTCCGGTATTATGGAAGTTAAATCTCTCGTCCTATATCTAATTAACGGCGCGGCTTCCTTTTTCAGTGTCGTTACCACCATTTCTCCTACCTCCCCCTCGGGTGTCGGAGACAATGTTTCAGGGTCCAATATTTCAAGTATGTAATAATCCGCCCAATAGTGCATACCATTATGGGCTGAACACTCCAAACCTGTTCCTGGTCCATATAGTTCAGTCATTCCAGGTATATCGTACATATCAGTCAAACCGAGCAGGTCTTTGATCCTGTTCCTCATTGCTTCAGATGATCTTTCTGACCCATAAATCATCTTTTTCAGCTTAATCTTATCCCTCAATCCTCTTCTTTGGGTTTCTTCAGCCAGCAACAATCCCATTGAAGCAGTACAACACATCACTGTTGTCCCAAAGTCCTGCAAAAATTCCATCTGCATTTCAAGGTTCCCTGGACCCGCTGGAACCACTAAAGCCCCAAACTTTTCGCATCCCAGTTGAAAACCGACTCCTGCGGTCCAAACTCCATAACCAACACAAATTTGCACCACATCTTCTCTGGTAAGTTCAGCCATTTCATAACATCTAGCGAAAAAATGGGCCCAAACATCTTTATCCTTCTGAGTGTAGCACAATGACTTTCTCTTTCCGGTCGTGCCCGACGAAGCGTGAATTCTGACCACCTTTTCCAATGGGACACTCAGAAGTGGAAACGGATAGCCGTCAGCAAGATCTTTACTGGTTGTGAAAGGCAATCTCTTAATATCGTCCAGGGACTTTATGTTCTCTGGTCTGACTCCAGCTTCATCCAGTTTCCTTCTATACGCTGAATTACCGTTGTAAGCGTGATCAACGGTCCATTGAAGCCCCTTTAATTGTATATCCCTGAGTTCTTCATAAGATTTGTAAGCCGGCATAAAGGTGTTCACTGCCCTACTCCTGGTGTCTTCCATTAATCAGAGCTCCTGATCTTATCTGTTTTCTCCTGCTTCACCTCGAATGAGTTTGGATCAACAACCACTCCATAGTCCCTTTCCGCCGACTCTATGGATATGACACCATTCCTCACTTCTTCGGCCACTTTTTGCGCAGGTCTGAGAAGCGGATCGCCATATCCTCCTCCTCCTCCAGCCTGTTGATAATATATGGTACCCTTTGGAACTCCCTCAACCAGATCTTTTGTTGTACACAGGTACTCCTTGCCATCAGGATACCTTAACTCAATCTTGTTCAAAGTCCCTTCTTTTCCACCTTGAGCGCCTCTGGCCGGCTCTATGTCTCCATCTCCAAAAGTGACCAGCTTTGTGTTATCGGAACCTATTACGAATTCGGTTTCCACCCCTAATCCGCCTCTCCATCTACCCGGTCCGGCTGAATCTTTCCAGTACTCGTGCTTTATCAGGAGATGAGGCGTCTGCTGTTCAAACATTTCATAGTCCTGGTCTAAAACTCCACCTGACGCGTCTATCATTCCAATGTGATCATACCCGTCAACTCCCTCTATGGCGCCTGATCCACCCTTTAATCCCATAAATCCTATGTCCACATATGGCGCGCCTTTTCGTGGATCTACCCCTGTGGTTAGTGAACAAAGCAATTCGTTCCATTCAGCGGTAACCCTATCCGGAATCACCGGACCCAAGGCCCTCATTATTGCGTCCGCGTTGTTTGGGCAAAGGTGATTCCCATATGTTGTCGCCGCGGGATATGC
>CAZFJT010000410.1:0-3757 GCA_964519135.1 uncultured Syntrophales bacterium
GACATGGGATACAGAATTGCGTCAAGGCGGATTAATGACAGGTAAAACAAAGATATATGAGCTGTTGAGAAACCCAATGACAGGCTCGGAAATTGAGCGCAGGTCATTTGAGATCATAGACTCTGAGGCTGATCGCTCAGTATATTCGGAGGATCAATGGGAAGTGGTTCGGAGAATGCTTCATACCACCGCGGATTTTAATATGATCAAGGATATCCGGTTTTCCGATGATTCCATAAGTATGGGAATTCGAGCCCTGAGAAGCGCAGCCGGAATATACGTTGATTCAAACATGATCAGATCAGGTCTTTCTATGGCCAGGTTGAAGTCCGTCAATCCGGACTATGATGAGAAGAAGATAAGATGCCATATAGCGGACGCTGATATAGGTGAGAAGGCCAGGGAAAAAGGACTTCCCAGATCTCTTTTTGCAGTGCAAAAGGCCAGAGATATGCTTAAAGGGGGAATAGCCTTATTTGGTAACGCCCCAGTGGCCTTACTGGAAATGAACAGGATGATAGTGGAAGAGGGCATAAAACCAGCGCTGGTGGTGGGCCTGCCCGTAGGGTTTGTTCATGTTACTGAAAGCAAGGATGAATTAATGTCCCTTGAAGTCCCTTATATAGTTATCAAGGGTCGCCGTGGCGGAAGCCCTCTTGCTGTGAGCGTCCTGCACGCGCTGTGTACGATTGGTATGGCCCGATATGGCGACAAGTAACCAAGCCTCTCAGGAAATTCCCTTGAACGAAGGATTGCGAACAGGTTACACAACCGGAACATGCGCTGCCGCGGCAACAAAGGCCGCCTGCCTGAAGCTCCTGGGGACAGTGGAAAACATCGACCAAGTACAGATCACCCTTCCCAACTCGGACAGGATCATGATCCCTGTGATTGAAGTAATTGGGGCGGCGGATTACGCCCGGGCCACTGTAAGGAAAGACGCGGGGGATGATCCTGATATAACCGATGGCGCGCTTGTGGTGTCTGAGGTGTTTTTTTCAGGATCAGGTGGTGTGAAATTGGAAGCAGGGGAGGGTGTGGGGACTGTTACAAAGCCCGGATTGGCCATTCCGGTGGGATCTGCCGCGATTAATCCCACCCCCAGGGCAATGATAGAAAAGGCTGTCAGGGATGTCACTGACAAGGGCGCTCTGGTGAGAATCTCCATACCAGGTGGAGAAGAATTGGCAAAAAAGACCTTCAACCCAAGGCTTGGAATAGTTGGAGGCCTTTCAATATTGGGAACCTCCGGGATTGTAAGGCCATTTAGCTTGTCTGCTGTAAAGGATTCCATTAAATGCGCCATAAGTGTGGCAAGGGCCCTGAAAGTGGACTATCCTGTTTTTGTTCCCGGACGTATAGGACTCAAAGCTGCTTCAAAGCTTTTAGACATCCATGGGGACAGAATATTGGAAGTCAGTAATGAGTGGGGTTTTAGCCTTGATTTGGCAAGACAAGAAGGCTTTTCAGGGTTGCTTATGGTTGGGCATCCAGGAAAGCTGGCGAAATTGGCCGCGGGCTGGTGGGATACCCATTCATCGAGATCCGCGCCCGCGGTGGAGTATGTTGAAAAGACAGCCCAAAGAGAGTTAGGCCATAGTCCTGATGATTGCAAGACTGTTGAGGCCATATTCAAATCAATGACGCCCTCGGACTCAACCAAACTTGGAGAAATAGTGGCTGCGGCAATTTGCAGAGCGGTGGAAACAAGGGTTCAGGGAAAGTTCCCATGTTCCGCTCTATTGGTTGACCTTTCAGGAAATATGTTGGCAAGGAGTGGGGATTTTTCCCAATGGCCTCTAAAAAGCCGATGATTACAGTGGTTGGTTGTGGCCCTGGTGGTCGGGACTATTTAACAAAAGCGGCAATGGACTCTGTTGACAACGCGGAATTAGTGATCGGCGCGACGCGACTATTGGAGATGTTCCCGGATATTAGAGCCACAAAGATCGAACTTGATACCAAGATATCCCGGGCTTTGGACCTCATGGAAGATAAACTCAAGGGCGTGGATGTAACGGTTCTTGTTAGTGGAGATCCGGGCTTGTTCAGTCTTTCAAACCTTATAATAAAGCGCTTTGGTAGAGATAAGGTGAAAGTGATTCCAGGTGTAAGTTCCGTTCAGGCGGCGTTTGCCCTGCTGGGTCTGCCCTGGTCATCGGCCCTTACTTTAAGCGCACACAAAGGTCCCCCTGAAATGAGCCTGGAGGAAATATTGAGCCATGATCCCATAGCCGTGCTTTCTGGGTGGGGCGGGGTCTCCCAATGGCTTGCAGAGTTGATGTCACATGAAGGCGCAGATAACAGGGCCGTATATGTATGTGAAAATCTTACATGCTCCGAGGAAAAAGTGTTTCAAATAACACTGGATGAAATTCAGAGCGCGTCGATCAAACGGAATTCGGTTATTGTGATCGTATCAGGGAGTACGCTGGAATAATGGCTGGGCCTTCTATAGGGACTTTATATGGTATAGGAGTTGGGCCTGGAGATCCTGATCTTATTACGGTAAAAGGCGCCAGGATACTGGGAATGGTAAAACGCGTCTTTGCGCCCAAATCATGGACACGCGGCCCAAGCCTGGCCTTGGAAATAGCTCGTAATCATATTCATAATCGCGCCCAAATACATGAAATCGAATTTCCCATCCACGGCAACGAGGTCGAACTGAAACAAAGATGGTCTGATCAGGCCCGGATGGTGGCCGGCTATTTAAGGCAAGGGGAGGACTGTTGTTACATAACACTTGGAGACACCAGCCTATATTCAACTTTCATCTACTTGGCCCAAGCAATGGAAGAGGTCGCTCCTGAAGTTCCAATTCTCTCTGTGCCTGGAATAACAGCTTTTAGCGCGGTTGCGGCTGCTGCTGAATTTCCGGTGGGCCAGGGAAAGTCCCAGGTGACAATACTGCCTTCCGCTGACGATCTCGGGGCCTTAAAGGAAGCGTTGAAACATGACGGAGAATTGGTAATCATGAAGGTGGGTCGGAGGTTGAGGGCAATCTTGGAATTGCTGGATGACACAGGTCATATTGATAACGCGGTATTCTTTTCAAGGGTTGGCTTGGATGGCGCCAGGATGGAGACTGATTTGAGACGACTTCTATCTGAAGGTTCCCAAACCGGGGGACTATCCACAATCCTGGTAAGTCTTTCAGGGAGCTGGAAAAAGTGAAGGTATATTTTATTGGCGCGGGCCCTGGAGCAAAGGATCTTGTTACATTAAGGGCAGCGCGGATACTTGAAAAGTGTGATGTTTGTATTTACGCGGGGTCTCTGGTTAATCCTGAGATTCTGGAGCATGTGAATCCAGACGCGGCAATCCATGATTCATCTAAACTTAATATCAAGGAAATTGTGGATCTCTACAAGGCCGCAGCAAAGAAAGACCAGGATGTGGCGAGATTACATACAGGAGACCCCTCAATTTATGGGGCAATAAATGAGCAGATCAGGGAATTGAAAAAGTTGGGAATCGAATACGAGATAACACCTGGAGTAAGCTCATTCCAGGCCGCAGCCGCCTGTATAGGTTCAGAGCTCACAATACCGGAGATATCCCAGACAGTTATTCTTACCAGGATCTCAGGTAAGACAAAGGTCCCTGAGGCCGAGAGTCTTGATAAATTGGCCGCAACTCGGGCCACCCTATGTGTTTTTCTTTCAGCTTCCAGGATAAGGGAAGTTGTGGAGGTTGTTGCGCCTTTTTATGGGACCGGTTGCCCTGCGTATGTGGTTTATAAGGGGACCTGGCC
>CAZFJT010000411.1:0-2136 GCA_964519135.1 uncultured Syntrophales bacterium
ATCTATGCCTTCGGCGTTATGCTTTTTGAAATATGTTGCGGCAGGAAGCCCTTTGTTCCCCAAGGCAAAGGACCTGCAAGCAGAAAGAAGCTTGGGATAGCCCATTTCAGAAAACCCCCACCCAGACCCACTGAACTTAGACCTGAGATTCCCCAAGCAATAGAACATATAATACTGAAATGCCTTGAAAAAGACCCCCTTGACAGGTACCGGTCGTCAGGGGATCTCAGACAGGATCTGCTTGCCGCGTATGAATCCATATGCAAAAAGCGGTTTCCACGGGAAGATCCCGACGAGGTCAAACTTGTTGCTGACGCCTGGAACAACAGGGCCCTGTCCTTGATGGACCTTGACCATTTGCAGGAGGCCGAGGACTGTTTTAATCGCGCTCTACAATCTGATCCTAACCATCCTGAGGCTGTTTATAATAAGGGTTTACTGGAGTGGCGGGCCACCCGGAATCCCGACAATAAGCTGGTCTACCGGTTGGAGGAGGTAATAAACGCGCAAGAGTACAGAACAAGGGGGGCCTACTTACTCGGCAGGTGCCATTTGCGTCTCGGGGATGCGGATAGCGCAGTTGAGGCGTGCGAGATTTCCCTTGAAGGCAAAGAAGTGGGCATGGAGGTAGTGAAGCAATACAGTATTGCCTTGGAGGGGGCGGGCAAACACTATGAAGCCGCTGACGCGATGAAGACTTACTTGCAGGAATTCCCCAGAGATATGGACGCGGTGGGTTGGATGATTGCGTCATTGGTTAGAAACAACAGCCTTGATGAGGCAAGGGAAGTTATTAAGGAACTCCCGGAAAATTCTCCTTTTAGGAATCTGTCTCTTCAAGAGGTTGCGGACTCGTATATTTATACGGGTGTTGAAGAAATAATGATAATTGAGGGCAATACCGGATGGATTAACTGCGCGACAAAATTTCCGAAATCCAATATCATAGCAACGGCCGCGCGGGATCGCACTTTGAAACTATGGGATTCCATAACCGGAGATCTCATTAATTCGTTTACATTAATTGGTCAGCCGCCTTCATATATGACAATTTCACCTGACGAAAAATATATAGCTGCGCGCGCGGCCCAGAAAGGATCGCCAGTCACAATATTCAACTCTGAAACTGGAAAAGTGGCGGGTAGCTTGATGACCCAAGACAGCATAATCTCCTGCGTTAGGTTCTCTCCTGACGGCGGCGCTATTTTCACTGTGGAAGAGAGAGGAACGGTCAGGGAATGGGATGTGGAAAAATTCAGGGTGAAAACCAATCTCAAGAGGATTCCCGCCCATATTGGCGCGGATCTTTACTTTGATCATAAAGGCCGGCCCATGGTGTTCATTGGAGGAAGGGATAGATTGGTTAAAAAGGTCGATCCGGTGAACAATGAAGTTAAGGAATTCCAAGTCAAGCACACTGAGCCGATCAGTCTTATAAAAACCTCCCCTGACGGCGCAAGGGTGGTATCAGTGGCCAAAGATAGATTGGCGGTTTCCTGGGATGGTGAAAGTGGACAAATCAACACTGAAGTCACTGTTCACAGCGAAGCTATATCATTGCTGGCCATAAACCCGGTCAGAAATCAGGCGGCCACTTATGACCCCAAGTCGGGTATCAAATTATGGGATGACCGTAATGGAGAAATTATCAGGACCTATAACCCAGGCTCAGGAGATCTTTTCACCCTGACTTTTGACGGCAATGGCGCCATCCTAATGGCTGGAGGCCAAGAGTCAAAGATGAGGATATGGAGCGTAAAAGGTAGGTCATTCAGGCCTGAAATGGCCTTGGCCAAGATAAGGTCCGTAAGCAAGCAATTAGCGTCGGATAAACAATTCAAGGCCACCCTGGAAGCCGCGAAAAAAGCCATCAGAAAGAAGCAGTACAATGGAGCGTACGCCCTAATAAGAAAGGCTCAGAATCTGCCTGGTTACGAAAGATCCGACCTGGCCCTTGACATAATACACAGGATGAAGGACCAGGGCGCCAGGACTTCATTGCGCGGGGCATGGAACAAGCAAAGCATAAAGACCCCGTCCGCTGTCATGGATCTGGGATATTCCCCATCAGCCATAAATTTTTTGACTGCCCATTCTGATCACAACCTTATCATGTGGAGTTCAAAGACCGGTGAG
>CAZFJT010000411.1:2146-3745 GCA_964519135.1 uncultured Syntrophales bacterium
AAACATTGTCAGGGCACACAAACCTTGTGGCTACGGTTTGTTTTGCTCCCAACGGTAAGGAGGCCGCGTCGGGCGCGGATGATAAGACCATAAGGATTTGGGACCTCTACTCAGGCAGGAATATCAACTCAATAAAAGGACACAATAATAGCGTTAGTTCAGTCGCGTATTCTCCCAGAGGCGACACCATTCTCTCGGGCTCCTGGGATAAGACTGTGAGACTTTGGAATGTTGTAGACGGCTCACAAATAAAAATATTCAAGGGTCATAAGGACAGGGTCACATCAGTGGATTTTGTGAGCAATGGAAAAATGATCATTACCGCTGGATTCGATGGTGCGATAAAGATGTGGGATGTCGTGACCGGCAGGGAGTTGAGGGATCTCAAAGCCCACACTGATCGGGTTACATGCATAAAAGCCTCTGAAAATCTCGATTTGTTCGCGTCAACCTCTACAGATGGGGCGGTTTTGGTTTGGGATGTGAGAAGGGGCGCCAAACTACTGGAATTGGAAGGTCATGACTCCACAGTCCGTTCAGCTTCTTTTTCAAAGGACGGCAAATTCCTCGCCACTGGTGGAGAAGACACAACAGTGCGCATATGGGATTCCCAATCCGGTGAAATGTTGAGGGTTTTTAAAGGTCACGCAAAAGAAATAACTTCAGTGGAGTTCTCATCTGATGGGCGTTACATAATCACATCCTCGATGGATGGTATAGTAATGATGTGGGAAATGGATTGGGAATGGTCATTCGATGATCAGACGGATTCAGCCACCTCCTCTTGATAAAATTTATAAAAACGCCTGACGCCCATCCACAAGGTTAAAAGCAGTTTGAATAATAATTTCCCGAATTTATCCATTATAGAAAATGAACTTACCACCATATTCAAGGAGAGGCCAAAGCGGTGTTTATCCAGAGATGGCATGGTTGTGGCTGCTGTTCTCATAACTTTGTTCGAGATGGACGATTATCCCCATGTCCTTTTAACCAAGCGATCCCAGGAGGTGGAACACCACAAGGGAGAAATATCTTTCCCAGGTGGAAAATTGGACGACACAGACCCTGATCTACTCCATTGCGCGCTAAGGGAGACAGAGGAAGAAGTTGGAATAAATCCAACGGATGTGAGCGTTATAGGTGAAATGGACGACTTCTACACAGTGGCGACCAACTACCTTGTCGCGCCGTTCGTGGGAAAGATCCCTTATCCATATAATTTCAATCCAAGTGAGCGGGAAATCGATGAAGTTCTTGCAGTTCCACTGTCCATCTTTTTCGATAAGGACAGGATCAGTTTTGATACCTGGCACATAAGCGGAGAGGCGGTTAAACTGGTTTTCTATCATTGGCGCGGGCATAGTATTTGGGGCGCGACCGCCAGAATGTTAAGGGATTTTACCAAGCTGCTTTCAGGCAGGCTGGGCTTGGACCTATGAAACGGCTGAAATTATCAAGATTGTACCGGCCCTAGTACCAGCCTATAGTAATTCTCTAAATAAAACACGGAATGAAATGAAATTTCATTCCGGCCTCCCATGGTCGGACGCTCGATGGGGAGGTCCAGGAGGGGAGATGGTCTCCCCTCCTGTGGAT
>CAZFJT010000412.1:0-3743 GCA_964519135.1 uncultured Syntrophales bacterium
GATTAAGGGAGTGGGCGATCTTCATAGCGAATTTCGCGAAATAATTAGGGCCAAAGCATCTTGTTCACCTATAAGTTAATTGATATAAATATGTTCTATTGATTTGGAAATCTTATATTGAATTCTTTTAACTTCAAATTAGGAATTGACAGCTATTTTTTATTATGATATCCAGGCGCCGTGTCTTATTTAGTTTGGTTGGTTTAAGGAGAAATAAGTGTTCGGGAAAATGTTGGAAATTAAGGATAGCGCCTCAGGGTGGAGTAGGGGGGGAGAGGTTCCTTCTGAGATAAGTCGCCAATTTAACAGGGAAGTTCTAAAAAAGGGCTTGAATCTGGCCGAGGATTCGCGATTTTCACATATTAACTTTGGAAGGGAATCTTACTTCGCGAAAATTGCTGATCCTCATGGAAAACCCCTTGATGTATTTGTCCAGTTAAACAAGGACACCAAGGTCTTAAAAAAAGCCTCATGCGGTTGTTTCAGATCCTCCACAAGATCGTACTGTCATCACATAGCGTCCTTTATCAGGTACATTTTGCGTCCCAACCAAGACACAGGCGGCCTTGTCTCCTTGAACGAAGATTTTGAAAAGAGCCTATGGCACGATATAAGCTGGTTTGGTTTCAGGATTTACGGGGATTCTCCACTCGGATTCAAGGCTGAACAGAACCACGGAGGAGAGGGGCTGAGAATAAGCTATAGGGACAGGTCAAATGGGGAGATACTGTCCTTTACACCTGGCGAAAGATTGGTGGAGGAGTATCTCCATGAGTTTTTCGACCTAATAAGGAGGGATATAGACCCGCTTCAATTCAAGAGAATGTACGGGCGAAAATTAAAGGATCCAAATGTGTCCTCACAACGAAGGCGACCGTGGGATTATACGGATGATGAAAAGAAATTGAACAAAAGTGGTGTGAAATCTTCTATCCAACAATACGAGGAAAGTTTATGGCATTCCATAGCAAAGGCTGGATTTCTTATAGCCGGTAGAGACGGCGGAGAGTTTCATTTTAGATTTTATGAGCACAAAGAGCAATTGTCCGTAGAAGGATGCGACGGGTCCGACGAATCTCTTTTAAAATTTATGCCCCCAAGAAAGCATATAGGTGAAATAATCGAAATAGGGGTGAACAGAAACGAAATAGGCCATGATCTCCTAATAAATAAAAGGGCTTTAAAGACCGGATACAGAGTGGAAATCGGCGATTCATCAGACCTGGAAATTACGCCTGTGGTCAAAAACCCCGACCCTGACGAGGAAGGGGAGAACGAATGGCTCGACAGAACACTCCTGGAACGGAATTTGTACGGCAAATATTACTATTTCCCAGATTGGGGATTTTTCAAGATAAGCATTTCCAGTTCCGGTCTTCCGCCTGCTTTCTTCTCAGCACAGAAGAAAACCATAGTCCCGGCCGAGGAAATAGACGGCTTTATTGCGGAGCATGGGCCTGAGTTGGCTGAGGCGCCCGGTGTTTTCATAGACCCCATAATATTAAAAAAGGAGACCATAAAAGCCTATTCAAAGGCCAAGGTGGATCACATCGCGCTGGACAATGAGCGTGTAAAGTTAAGGGTGGAATATAAGTTTGGTAAATTATCCGCTTCTCTGGCGGATGTGTTCAAGGCAAGGCGTGAAAACAGGCGATTCATTGTTATCCGTGACAAATGGATCGACAGCATGGCGCCTGATTTCGAATGGTTGGATACACTTGATAAGGACTCTGTAGAAGAGAACAATGAACTCACCATAAGTCGAGCGGAGTACCTTAGGTTTATAGGCGCCCACGACCGCTTGCAAAAGACATTCCGGGATCCTGGTCTTAAAAAAGGCTTTCAAGGCCTGGAAGGATTAAAAGCGCCTGGTAGATTGCCTTCCATCAAGGCCATGAAGGGAAAACTCAGGGGCTATCAGAGAAATGGGCTGGGATGGCTTTGGTTCCTTTATGAAAATGGCTTCTCAGGCCTGCTCTGCGATGATATGGGGTTGGGTAAGACCCACCAGGTTATGGCCCTTATGACCGCTATAGATAAAAAACTGGCCGATGAGGACAGGGATGTTCGATATCTGGTGATTTGTCCTACTACGGTTTTGAGTCATTGGCTCGAAAAGGTCATGGATTTCTGCCCTGAGTTGAATCCGCACATTTATCATGGCACGGATAGGTCTTTTCAGGAGGTATTTGAAAAAGGGAGACTTATAATAACTTCCTATGGAATTGCCCTGCGTGATGTGGAAATATTTGCGGAATGCGATTTCGAACTGATGGTACTTGATGAGGTTCAGGCGGTAAAAAACAAGAGCACAAAGACCTATGCGGCAATAAAGGCCCTAGACGCGAAATCGGTTATCGGCCTAACAGGAACTCCTATCGAAAACAGTGTAACAGACTTGAAGTCCTTGTTTGATATAATCCTTCCGGGCTATTTATTCTCAGACTCCGCGTTTGACAAAAGATTCAGATATCCCATAGAGGAGTTGGGCGCGACTGAGCCAAGGAAAAAACTGTCAAAGCTAATAAATCCTTTCACTTTAAGGCGGAAAAAAGAACAGGTGCTCAAGGAGCTGCCCCCGAAAATCGAGGATATCCGGAAATGCCGTTTGTCAGAGGATCAGATAAGATTCTACAAGGATGTGATACACAACCAGGGCGCTGAACTGGTTCAAACCTTAAAGGACCCTGATCAACGGGTTCCATATATGCATGTTTTTTCAGTGCTTAATTATCTGAAGCAGATCTGCAATCACCCGGCCCTTTTGGAAAAGGAATCAAAGGATTATCAAAAATATGAATCAGGGAAGTGGGATCTCTTTGTGGAGCTATTGGGTGAGAGCCTGGGCTCTGGCCAAAAGGTCGTGGTGTTCAGCCAATTCGTAATGATGCTGGAACTCATTGAATCTTATCTTAAGGATCAATCAATAGAATTTGCAACAATAAAGGGCCATACAAAGAAGAGGGCCGAAGCTATTAAGCGATTCAACACCGATCCGGACTGCATGGTATTCACCGCCTCTCTCAGGGCTTCGGGCCTGGGTATAGACCTCACAGGGGGTTCTGTAGTGATTCATTACGACCGATGGTGGAACTCAGCAAGGGAGGAGCAGGCCACTGACAGGGTTCACAGAATAGGCCAGAGGAGGGGGGTCCAGGTTTTTAAGTTGATCACTGAAAATACCCTTGAGGACAAAATAGACTCACTAATATCAAAGAAGAAACAATTAATGGAGAATGTGGTAAAGGAAGACGACAAGGCTATACTGAAGCATTTTTCAAGGGAAGATCTCATAGAGCTCATATCATACTAAATTATTACATGGTCATATCAGAGACTATAAGGGCGCCCATTTGGCTGAAATAATATTCGTAATTCAAAAGATTGTTCTTCGGTTGATGTTCCCGGTCGGGCTCTGCCTATTACTGGGCCTTTTTGCCCTATTCTTGAGAAAACGCAAATCACTTTCTTACTGTTTGATTTTGCTGTCATTCGCTCTCCTACTATTCTTCTCCACCCCTTACATCGCCCTTTATATGATGAGAACCATTGAGAATAGGGCAGGGCCGTACGCGGATCCCCAGGAGCTTATAAAGAAGGGTGTTAAATATATTGTTGTTCTTTCGGGAGATTACAGGATGGGACCACTTACCCCAGGGGACCATCTGGGCTGTTCCACAATCCGCCTACTTGAAGGGGCAAGGCTTTTCAAAGCGGTCCCTGATTCCAAACTCGTGCTCACA
>CAZFJT010000413.1:0-3742 GCA_964519135.1 uncultured Syntrophales bacterium
GTCTAGCCCGGCGTCGGGAGTGCGATTAGCGAAGTGGAAAGTGTGAGAGTTTGAGGCTTCGCGGCAAATCTGTCATTCTACGAGCTATGATTAGGCCCAAATTCCACCGGATGAAAAGAACGTAATGAATTCCTTATGGCGACCGCTTTGAAACTTGGCCGCTCGGCTGTTCGTAGTGAAAACTATCCTTTCGGCGCTGTTTTGGGCAAAGATGACCGAATCGTCGTGCGAGCCGAAAACACTGTTGTCTCAGATAAAAGAATCTCACGCCACGCTGGAAGCAACACTATAGACAAGGCTTTTCGTGATCTAAAGGTCAAGACGCTCAAGGGGTGTACACTATATACCAGCTGCGAACCATGCTCCATGTTCAGTGGCCTTATCTTTCTCACTGAAATCAGCACGGTAGTGTGCGGAGCGCCACAGAGTTATCTGGTCGAAATTGTCACTGGTTACAAGGTAATTGGTCTTACGAGCATGACGAAGTTGCCCGATCAGCATGTCACCATCCGTGGACCTGTCCTCAGGAAAGATGCGAAAAAATCCTGAAAGATTATGTGAAAGCCGAAAAGCTTAAGCAGGGAAAATAATAAGACGAGCTTTAACTTTCCGCCACGGAGCTTGATTCCTAATCTGCAAAAAAGCGTTGTCATCATACATGAAACAAAATAAAGGTCAGTTTCATTGCAAAACTTCTTAAACAGGATAGAGAAACCTCTGCCAGAAAAAGTATGAGGGCGCCTAAATATTTTATTTCTCATAAGGAGCCGAAACTCAAATCGTCCATATCAAAGACCATAGATAGCTGCATCTCACTTTCATCTTTTATTTCTCTGGCATTGGTCGAATTATCGGTCTCCAGATCAATCAGAAGGGCGTACGATATATTTATTTCGTCCATATCAAAGGCCTGTGAAGCCGGACTGATACGAACATCCGACAATTGCTCTCCATTTGGAACGCCCGTGTTATTCGAGAAAATCTCAATATCCGTAAGTTCCAGGTTCGATTCCAACCACTCCCATAGCTTTACTGTGTAGTCACTGAAATTGAGGCCAGGCAAATTGTTTACTTGTCCAAATTGCCATTCTCTGAGTCTTGTTAAGAATTCTTCCAAGTCGAGCCAATGGGAGTCTGCGGCCTGTTCTTCACTTCGAGATAAGAAATCAAACAAATTATCCCAGGCTTGTACGCCGGATGAGGAACTCGAATAATTCTCAGGATCTAAAAGCGCCTTGGTCATGAGAAATTCGAATTCGGTTTTGACCTCGTTCACCTCACTTTGTTTTAATAGTTGCGGCGCAAAGTTCGAAGAGTATAAGCCGTCAAAAAAGCTGCTCAGGTCGGGCGAATGGTAACCCTCGAATCTAGCGGCGTCACTAATGTTAGATATGAATTGAGACTTGTAATAAGACTGGGGTTTACCCAATTCATCCAGTTCAGGGAGTTCATTTACAATTATGTTGGTGTAGTCGTATGCGGTAGTAAGTGTAACCGGGATTCCGAAATTTCCCAGATCGTTTACATTTAGCTCGATTTTTATAAGGCCGTAGAAGTCCGGGGCAGGTGAAAGAATCATACCATTAAGGGCCGAGTTGATTTGGTCGGGATGGCCCGTAAAGGTGAGCGCTCCGTCTGAGCCGTCAAGGTCGCCGGCAAGACCTTCTACACTGTTGAGTTTCAATGTCCCTGATGTGGAGGAAAGCTTTACCCACACTTGCTGGTTGGCTGGATCCGCGTATTGTATATCCGGATCATACACGTTCCATCCATATAAATGAATGGGTAAATCTTCGGGTGTTTGGGTGTCGTCAGGGGCCTTGCACACTATCGGATCATTGATTGGATTCACCTTTAGGGCCACACTGTCGGTAGATGAAATTATATCTCCTTGGCCCACGTTTCCATTGTCATTTACCGCAATCCCAAGGGTCACGTCGCCATAAAAATCCTTGGCGCCGGTGAACCGGACCTTGCCTAGAACAGTTTGCAAGTCCCCGTGATTGCATGAAAAGCATAATACACCTGGAGGGCTTGCGTGATAATTGACTTTTCCCTTGTCGTCGACAAGTGTGATTTCACCGGGTGCGACGCTAAAATCGTCGGCTTGGGCTGTTAAAGTGACCGTATATTCCGGATCGCCGCCAACAGACCAGCGGGTGTCAGGGTAGTCACTTGCGGTCACACTCAGTTCTATGGAATTTTCTTCGTTTAAAATGTATGAGTCTCCCGGTGAGGGATCTTCAATATCAGCCACCGGAGGATTATTCACCGGGGCCACTGAAAATTTTATCTCTCTTTCCCCAGTAAGTCCTGAGCTTTCCCATGCTATATTACCTAGGTCATCGACTTCAATGGTCAATGTTACCTCACCATAGAAATCTGAATCCTCCGGCGTTATTTCGAGTAAAATTCCAGAGTCCATCGCCTCCTGGATTTCTTTAAAACTGGATTCAACACTGTATAAATCATTGGCGCTATCATAAATTAGGCCATTGTAACCATTGCCGAAACCCAGCTCGAACGGATCTTCGTCCGGAAAATCATCGGCCTCAACCTTGAATGTGAATTTTCCCTTGAGATCTTTACCCGAATCCCCGTATAGCCAATCATGATCTCTCCAGTCCGAAACGCTCAGATTAGATATGGTCAAGTCATGTCCCTCTAGAAGAGGGCTGAATGAGGGATCTCCAAGGATCTCCGGGGCATCGTTTTCACTCTCGGTAATCATATGGATTTCCAAGGTGTCCGTCAGCGGACCTCCACCGTAAAATCCAAGGTCGCTGACCGTAACCTCCAGGATTGAACGCCCAAAGTAATCTTCGCATCCAACAGAGGTCTCCAGCCAAAGTCCACCTTCCATAGCTTCGTTGAGTTTGTCGAATTCGCCTTCCACCCACCAGGTCTTGCCGTCGGAATCCAACTGGAGCTGGAGGCCGTCAGGCGCATCGTACAGGGCTATTTCATAGGGGTGAACATCCGCATGTGTCTTGGATGTAACCGTGAACTCCAGGCGGTAATCTTGCCCTGCTATTGATTGGTATGCGTTGTCAAAACCGTCCCAAATTTGCGCAATTTTGGGGTCATTGTCCAGGTCTGTAAGTAGAACTCCCGTGGTCCCCTCTGGGATAGGCGCGGCTTCAGCTGTTCCGCCTATTATTTCGAAGCCTCCGTAAAGGTCCGGCGCGTCGTTGACAGGCTTCACGTTGAATTCTATTAATGCGTCGTATCCATATTGGGGAAGATCTCCCCCTACCATGAAACTATCGCCACCCACGGATCCCAAATCATTCAGTGTTATGATGAACTGAGCGTCTCCATTGAAATGCTCAAATCGATCATCGCTGTAATTTGGATTCAGGCGCACGCCCGAATCTAGGGCCTGGTTCAATTGATCCAGGGTTCCGGTTGCAGTCCACACATCTTCGTAGCCGTCTCCCAGCCAGATTGGTCTGTAATCAGGGTTGTAGGTTAATCCAAAGCCGTTTCCGAATGATGGCGCAAACGGCGCCTGATCAGGACTGTTCTTCGCCCTTGTGGTCAATTCGAGGGTGTAAAGATAATCGTCTTTTTCCCAACTGGGAGCATACTGCATATCAGTTTCATCGCCCACTTCCAGAGAGGCCGAGTCTATAAAGGCCCCTTCACCTTCGTAGATATCCCCGCCGCTCAAGTCCCACGAGTGTATTTTAACCCCGTGGTATCCTGTTACAGTGGGGACGTCGTTTTTCGGCTCTATTTC
>CAZFJT010000414.1:0-3739 GCA_964519135.1 uncultured Syntrophales bacterium
GCTCTCAACCGCGTCGGTGGAGTCCAAGGAAAAGGACACAAACAATGAAATAAGAACCTTTGAGACATCTTTGCTTGGGCTTGTTCAGGATGGTTTTGTCACTGAGTTCTGGGGGATGAGGCAGGACATAACAGAGCGTAAGCGCACTGAGGAAGAGCTTTTAGAGAAGATTAGAACCATAGATAGCCTCTACGAACACATTCTACAGTCAGGAAAATCCAGGGTTATTGCGGACCATACCGCTGGTGTGGCCCATGAGCTGAGGCAACCCCTGGCGATTATAGGAGGACTGGCCAGAAGGCTTCAGAAAAGGTTGGGGCATTCAACATTGCTTGATGACACTGAAAGCGCCGAGTCTTTGGAGTTGATGGTTGCGGAGGTTCAGAGGCTTGAAAAGATATTGGACAGCTTAATAGATTTTACAAGAAGGGAATCCATCAACAGACAACTAGTTGACCCAAATGAGCTTATTAAATATGTGATTAGGGTTAATACCGATCATGTAAAGGAAAAGGGGATACAGTTTGAAGCAGGCTTGGATGACGCCGTTGGGAGGGTTCCGATAGATCCCGACAGATTTCAGCACATTATCAGGAACCTTGTTTCCAACGCGATAGAAGCCTCGCCCATGGGTGGGGTCATCAAGATTACCACAAGTGTCTCAAAACTTAGCCCAAGAGCTCAAAGAACCGGTGATTTATCCAGTGAAAAATTTTTTGAGATGAAGGTGCACAACTATGGCGCGCCGATTCCAGAGGATGAATTGGGAGCGATTTTCGATCCGTTTTGCACCACCAAAGACAGGGGAGCTGGTATCGGTTTGACACTCTCCAAAAAGATAGCTGAGGAGCATGACGGCTCAATATCAGTGACTTCAAATGAAAAAGGGACCCAATTTACTGTATGGATCCCTGTTGAATAGTCTGGTTTGATAAAACTATTTTTTAAGAGGAAGCAAAATCATCTATTGTAATTATACTGCGGATAACCGCCTTGGTACCAATAATTGCCAGCATAAGCTCCACTGGCGCCATAATTTCCATAATATGCGCCTGGCTGGCTATAACCGCTGTTATTGTTATAATAGTATTGCGCAACGTTTCCAGCCGCTCTACTAACAGGGGGATTCCTCAATTCGTTCCCTGACCAGGGAAAGCAGGAGGCGCCTCAAGCCGCGTAGGCGGCTAAGGCCCAACTAAATGATAGCAGAGCCGCAAGCGCGGCGATTGTGATAACTCTTTTTAGGCCCATACCTCACCTCATCATTTTTTATAGTTCTTATAAGGTCTTTGCATTATGATTGTCAAGTCATAATGATTTCAGCGGGGTTTTGATTTCCTATAAAAAACTTCGGTAAAGTTTCGTAAAATTAAGTAAAGGGTTTATACTATCGAAAAAATGGGAATAGGTATTGCTGTAAATCGGAGGTAATATGGGTGATTCTATGGATTGGGAAAAGCTGATTCGAAGACTTGAACAGTTGATGAGGCTGAAGTCTTTTCCAGTGGGCTTCAAGATGTTGGAGGATGCGGATGATCTTGACAAAATACCGTTTATGAGGCGCTCCCAGGAAAAGGTGACCCTGTGCCAGTTGATAACCAGGGTAAGAAATTTCGACTGGACTGTTGGAGCTACAGCCGATGATTTTGTCAGTCCTGCGTGCCCCTCGATAGTAGGCCTTTCCGATATTCCGGATCTCATGAAGGACGGAACCTTCAGGAGCATCGTATGGGTCAAAACAAGGGAGGACGCCAGGCGATATGAACAGTCCATTCCCAGAATACCCCAGGGCAAGTACAAGGCAGTGGCGTTGGCGCCCCTTGTGTATAATCCTTTTCAACCCGATATGGTGTTGATATACGCGAATCCCGCGCAGATGATGCTTCTGATAAATTCCCTGCAATTTGAAGATTATGAGGTCATGGAGTTCTCATGTGTGGGAGAGTCGTCATGTTCTGACGCTATTGCCAGGTGTCATAACGAAAACAAGCCATTTTTGTCCATACCTTGCTACGGAGAGCGAAGGTACGGGCACGCACAGGACGAAGATCTTGTAATGGCTTTGCCGGCCTCGTATATGGAAAAGGCCCTTAGAGGTATGGAGACCCTTTATAGGCGGGGAATCAGATATCCCATAAGCTACGCGGGCGCAGAAAGGGATCTGACAACATCCTTCCCCGCGTCCTATGGGGGACTTGGCCAGATAGAAGCCATTCGAGGTAACGACAACCGCTTGTTGTTGGGAGTGACAGGCGGAATAGCAAGCGGCAAATCGACTGTTGCAAATATGCTCGAGGAGTTGGGCGCTAAGACAATAGACTTTGATGTTCTGGCAAGAGAGGTTGTTGAGCCTGACAAGCCCGCTTGGAAGCAGATTGTGGACTATTTTGGCCACCAGGTGCTGGCTGAAGATAGAACATTGGATAGGAAGAAGCTCGGGGACATTGTTTTCAAGGATCTGGAGAAGCGAAAAAGACTGGAAGGATTTACCCACCCCCAGATAAATATCGCGTTTGTGCAAAAATTGAATGAGATAGTGGCCAAAGATCCCAACGCCATCATTCAGGTAGTGATCCCACTATTGATAGAGCTGAACCTCCAATACCTCTTTCACAAGCTCCTTCTGGTTTATGTTCCCCACGAGGAGATGAGATCCAGGCTCGCAAAACGTGAGAACATATCAGAGGATGAAGCTGAGAATATGCTGAAATCTCAGCTTTCAATAGATGAAAAAAAGACTTATGCGGATTATTTGATAGACAATAGCGGATCCTTGGATGAAACCAGAAAAAAGGTCCAGGATCTTTGGGAGGAACTCAAGACAGAGCAGGCGCAGAGGCAAACTTTATCAACATAGTTATTTTATCGGTATATTGGGCCATAAGCGGAATTAGGATTCATTGTGCGGGGATAGGCGCCAGATTTTGGAAGAGTCCCCGCATGAATTTTTATAACAATTAGCCCCGTACATTGTACAGTATTGCCAAGGGCAATTAACGGCCTCATTTTTCCTTATCAGCTCTAAGCTCCTTTTCAGCCTCCAGAAGCAGTAATTCTATCTCTTCTATTCTCTCCCTAGAGAACTTATACCTGTCGGACTTTTGGACACTCGGTTGATTCATCTGGTGGCTTTTCCATCTGGCCGGATTTTTGGGGCTTTGGGAATGCTCATTTTTGTCGGCGGATAAAGCTTGTATGGGAAATACTAGCATGATGACAAATATCGCGAGGGCGCTGGTGAACTGCATTGAAATCCTCGGCTGCGTCTTTTAGAGGGCCGAATAGTATCACAGGGTTGGGTTCATGGCCAGGAGTTACAGAATATTTCAGGTGAATCCTCAGTAATACGCGGCGCGCGCCTGTTGGCGGAAGATCCGATTCGCTGTGTTTGAATTCGCAGGCTCAGCAAACTTCGCTCATCGGACTCCCGCCGCCCGGCTCGGCCTACACTGGGCTACCACAAGAGTGACTAGATACATATTTCAATGTAAATAAAACATTCAGTACCATAAGTTGAACAGAATAATTAATAGTGTTATAGGGAAGTTTAGCGACAACTGAATATTCTGGCCAGGGATTTTTAGATGCCTCCAGTTAGGATTGTTTTATATAAAGAACTTGATGGTAAGGTTCCTTTACTTAGTTGGCTTGACGGGTTACCGGAAATAGTTCAGGATAAATGTATTGTGAAAGTCAAAAGATTAAGGGAACTCGGGCATGAGCTCAGGCGCCCTGAAGC
>CAZFJT010000415.1:0-2747 GCA_964519135.1 uncultured Syntrophales bacterium
CATTGAAGTTAGGTTGACCAGCGTTCCGATTCGCTGTGTTAAATTCGCAGGCTCAAAAACTTCGCTCATCGGAAGCAGGTCAACCGCCATTATATTCTATCTTTGAAACTGAATTCCTATAAACCGTTCCCCCCGCGTTTATCCCATTGAATAAGCTAGGCCACGGTCTTTTCCTTTTTAAGGATATCCCCTTGGGTTCCAATTGTAACTTTCTCCATTGGTATTTGTTTCCCTGCTATTTCCATGCCCTTTTTGATCATCATCGGAAGGCCCGAACAACAAGGGACCTCCATTACAAGAACCGTGACGCTTTTTATACTCGCTTCATTGAAAATTGAGGCAAACTTTTCTACATACTCTTCCTGATCATCAAATTTTGGACATCCAACTAGGACTGCCTTATCTTTCAGGAAATCTCTGTGGAAATTCGGGTAAGCAAATGGAGTGCAATCAGCCGCCACGAGAATGTCCCTGTTTTTCAAGAATGGGGCCTTTGGAGGCACAAGACGGATCTGAACAGGCCAGTGGGTCAGCTCTGAATCGGAACTAGCTTGGCTTACCGGCACATTAGCTGATTGACATGGGCTGGAGGCCTTTTCAAAAGTTTTAATGTTCGCTGATGGACAACCGCACGCCATCTGGGCCTCTGGCGACTCTTTTTTATTCAATTCCTCGATCCTTTTCTCCACAGCTTCCTCGTCAAAGTCCTCTGCCTCTCTTTCAATTATTCTTAATGCGCCTGTGGGACAGTCTCCTATACAAGCCCCCAGGACATCGCAATATAGATCTTTGACAAGCTTAGCCTTTCCGTCAACAAGCTCCAGTGCGGCCTCAGCGCAAGAAACAATACAATTACCGCATCCGTCACAGAGATCTTCATCTATTTCTATGATTTTTCGATTTACTTTCATTTCCATTTCTCCATTAAGGCTTTCACAGGAAAGATTTACAATTATTGTCCATACTGTGAGTGTATCTTGACTGAGTCGGTTTGAACCAATCCTCTAATGGTCGTTTACTTCTGTTTTGTCATGATGGTTCCCGCGCAATAGGTTGATATTAAGCATGACTAAATTCAAGCAGGCTATTTGGTCTGTTTAATCTCTTCTATTGCCACATCCACCGCCTCTGGTGTTATAAGTTCATCTTTAAGCAAAGCTCTTAATTCCCTGTCTTTGGTGGGTAGTTTGTCCTTTTTATCCAAAAGGTTCTGGATAATTAACGCGTCATGTACGATCAGGTTGTTTTCTGAGCCTTGGTCCATATCCTTTTGAAGCTGGTCCAAGGTCCGGCAGACTTCATCCGTAAGGGCCCTGTCAGCGTCCAACTGCTCCAGCAGTGTTCTTGCGTCTTGTACCCCTTCAGATGGGGAACCACTTGCATCAGTATTTTTATTTCCATTGGCCACATCCATCAAATACGACGCTGACAGAACAATGGCCGGGTCCCCTGGAATGTGTTCCAGCAGTTTTTCGCAGATCCTGGCTCTTTTTACAGCCTTTGATATTGCCTTGAAATCTTTTCCAAATCTTTTTTTCACCGCAACTGCCACACGATCCTTGAACATGTCCCTTTTCTGTTGAATCAATTCAGGGGGAAGATCCCCGAAGCATGTTTCAGCAAACTTGCAGTGCGCGGCGCAGCCAAAATCCATTTTTGGGTTTAGTACTCTGTATCCGCACTTTGGGCATTTTCGCCTGGCTTCATCCTTGAAAAACTCAAGAGTAGCCCGGCACTTGGGGCATTCAGCCTCAAAGATCGCGTCGAATTTCCAATTTCTAGGGTCTTGTCCCGGGCATTTCATGGTCATAGCCTCCTCTGGGCTTTATTTTTAGGTAAAGGGAGTTCCCTGTATAGGAACCCCCTGAGTAAATCCATACGACGCTCATTAACCCAATATTGCCTTTAAATCCTCTTCTGGCGTTGATATGGGCATTATGTTGAAATTCTCAACCAGCACATTTAGAACATTGGGCGTAATGAACGCAGGTAGACTTGGACCCAATCTGATGTCCTTTATCCCAAGATGCAGTAAGGTCAGTAGAATCGCGCAGGCCTTTTGCTCGTACCATGATAGGACCATTGACAACGGAAGATCATTCACTCCGCAGTCAAAAGCCTCTGATAGGGCCACAGCTATTTTGATGGCCGAGTACGCGTCATTGCACTGTCCTATATCCAGAAGCCTGGGAATACCGCCTATGTCGCCAAGGTCCTTATCAAAAAACCTGAATTTTCCGCAAGCCAATGTGAGAATGACCGTATTATCAGGCGCCTTTTCTACGAATTCAGTATAGTAGTTCCGGCCGGGCTTTGCGCCATCACAGCCTGCTACCAGGAAGAAATGTTTTATCGCGCCCGATTTTACAGCCTCAATTACCGTATCAGCCACTGACATCACAGCGTTTCTTCCGAATCCGCAATTAACGGCGTTTCCATTGGAATTTTCTGTGAATCCAGGCATCTCCAAAGCCTTATTGATCACAGGCGTAAAATCCTTGTCGCCTATGTGCGTGACCCCAGGCCAGCCCACCAGTCCTGTTGTGAATATGTTATCCTTGAATGAATCCGCTGGTCTCTGAATACAGTTGGTGGTCATTAGTATCGCGCCAGGAAATTCCGCGAATTCCTTTCTCTGGTTTTGCCAAGCTGTTCCATAGTGCCCAGAGAAGAGTTCATTCTTCTTGAGCTCCGTGTCACCATGAGACGTCAACATCTCACCATGGGAATATATATTGATTCCTTTA
>CAZFJT010000415.1:2757-3737 GCA_964519135.1 uncultured Syntrophales bacterium
ACCGGCCTTATGCCCTAGGGGGAACTTTGTTGGAACAGGATGGCCATACGTTCCCGTGTTTGCTTCATCAAGCAATTCCATTGTCTTGAGGTTTATTTCACCGGCCTTTAAGGCCATTGCCACCCATGCGTTAAGATCAAGGGTTTTATCCAAAGTGGCTCCTAAGGCCTCGTGGACGAACGCGTACACCTCATCGCTTTCCTTGCCAAGAATAGCCGCGTGGTCCGCGTACGCGGAAATACCTCGGACGCCAAATATGGTGGTGTGCTGTAGGGAAAGCACGTCAGGGTCGGTCTCCTTATCCGCCTTGAAACCAACCTCCTTTCCTTGTTCTACCATTCCATCAATATCATCGGCTGCTGTGAACGTAACAGCGTCCTGGGAGAAATTCGCTCCTCCACCCGCGGACACAACCTGATTCTTCAGATTATCCCGATGTTCCAGGCATTGACGGATCAATGGCGCAAAGCGGTCAGGGTCGAAATCCACATTGGTTAATGTTGAAAAATGCGCTTCCACTGCAAATCGATCCGCTTTATTATCGATTATGCCGTGCTTCCTAGCCTCTGTGGCCACAAGTCCCAGTCCTTTCAATCCATGCGTCAATAGATCATGCAAAGCGGCCACTTCGGGAGGCTTCCCGCAAACTCCCTGCTTGGAGCATCCTACGCCCCCTGAAGTCTGCTCACATTGATAACAAAACATTTTTTCACTCATAGCGCCCTCCTTTGGGTCGTGACAGTCTTTAAAAAGTTAAATAATTAATTCCCGCCAAATCTCGTTGTTTCTGTAATATGAGTTTAGGAACTTATTGGAAGGGCCGCATTGATATGGATCAAGTTTTGTATTTTTTTTAGTTGAACTTAATCAAAACAGACATCAAGATTTTTATCATCTTTGTAACTCCTCAGTAATTGGGGGCACGGCGTTGAGCCTGTTGGCAGGAGATCCGATTCGCTGTGTTTAAATTCGCAAGCTCA
>CAZFJT010000416.1:0-3732 GCA_964519135.1 uncultured Syntrophales bacterium
GGCCAACGGTTTGCATACCTTAAAGACAAAGACCGGACGCGTTTCTGGTTCAAAAAAGAGTAAAGCATATATTATCAAACAGATAATCGAAATTAAGAGATCTGATGAATCCCTGGACTCATTGGTAGATGGTCAGCGTTTGTAATAGCAATGCCGGATTATCCCGCACACTTGGTGGCCATCCAGACCAGATTCGCATTGGAGCGCCATAAGCTATGATAATGGCTAGGGAAAGGCATATACAACGACTTGTGATGTCACACCCCTATCTTCTGGATCCCGGTCTCATTGATCATAAGGGCAGAAGGGAAAGGCAGGTGAGTAATGGAAGAATTGACGTTGATTTTGAAACGGAAATAGGCCTTGTTGTAGTTGAGTGTAAGACCACATGCCTCGCTGATAGGGACATACTTCAGCTCAGGCGCTACTTAAAGGCTTTGAGTGATTCAGGCCAAAGAGTTGTAGACGCTTACATATTAGCAGGCGCGCCAAGGGATGGTTTGGATGAGAATCTGCTGGCAATTTCCCCTGGTATTAAGGCCAGATACCTTCTGGAGCATTTTCCTTTGGAGCTGTCCCTTTGCCAGGAACGCCATTATTTCGACGCCGCGGATTCAGAGTGCAATATATGCGGGAGTCCGGCCATTCCAGGCCATGAAATAATACTGTCAATATAGCGGCAAACTTTCCCCAAGGATTTTTTCTCTCATTGTTTAATGCAGATCATATTTGCAGCTTAGGACTAAAGACCAAGATTGGACTTCTCCTTTATTGCATTCGCGACATTAACTATTCGCAACGCCCTTTTATACACAGGCAGATCCAGCATCTTGCCATCCAGGCTCGTGGAACCTCTACCTTCTTCAACGGCCTCCTCGTATTTCTTGATTATTCTATGGGCGAGTTCCACTTCCCCTCGGTCAGGGGAAAAGATTTTATTTAGCGGCCCTACTTGGTTTGGATGAATACAATACCCCCCTTTTGATCCAAGTTTCTTTGCTCTTATCGCGCATCTTTCAAACCCTTCCAAATCCTTGTATCCGGCCACTGAACCGAGAATGCCCAATGGCAGAACACCTGCCGCAGAGCATACGTTAATCATTACAGTTAATGGATAAAAAAGCTCATCAGCGTTTTGTGTTGGCGTCACTCCAAGCTCTGCGCAATAGTCGTCAACTCCAAGACTCATGGATTCTATGCGGGTACTAGAGTTTGCTATACTCCTCAAATTAAGCAATCCCAAAGGGCTTTCCACATGGACCGATATCTTTATGGCGCCTGGCTGCAATCCCCGGTCCGGCTCCAGATCTGATATCATTTCCCCTAGAGCGTGTATCTGGTCCTGATGTTCAACTTTCGGCAAAAAGATGGCTCGCAATCCAGGGTGAACAGCCGCGTCCAGATCTTCGGCAATTAGGGCCGGATCATTATTGACCCTTACATGAACAAGAGCGCCCTTTGATCCACCTCTAGGTATGGCCGCGGCCAGGTTGCTTCTGGCCTGGTCACGCTCATTGGGAGGGACTGCGTCTTCCAGGTCCAGAACAATTGCGTCTGCGCCTCTGTGGTGGGCTTTTTCAAGGAACCTTGGAACATTTGCAGGAAGTATAAGCATCGACCTTATTATGAGAAGATCCATCAATTGCCTCCATTTAGCGCCATTTAAAACTCCACCCCTTTTTGAGCCTTAATTCCCTGCTCAAAAGGATGCTTGATTGCTTTCATTTCAGTCACCATATCCGCGGATTCCACCAGTTCCGGCGCAGCGTCCCTACCTGTTACAATTATATGAAGGTTCTCAGGTCTCTGAACCAAGTCTCTGATTATAACCTCCTTTGGAACCATGTCATAACTCAAGAGGTAAGTGAGTTCATCGAGGACAATAAGATCATATTCCTTTGACCTTATGGCCTGGCCGGCTTTATCCCATGCCTGTTGGGCGGCAATTTTATCCTGTTCAATGTCCTTGGATTTCCAAGTGAAGCCTTTCCCCATAACATTGAATTCCATAAGATCTTCGAATCTTTTGGCTGATTCAAGCTCACCATATTTCCATGATCCCTTGATAAATTGTATCACGCATACTCTCATTCCATGGCCCATAGCCCTGAAAGCGGTTCCTAAAGCGGCAGTGGTCTTACCTTTACCATTACCGGTGTTGACGATCAGAAGTCCTTTTTTCAAGATTCCTCCTGTGATAAAGAAAGTAAACGTGAATCTCCGGACCAAAACTAACCTGAAAATTCAGAGACACTAAGACTCAATCTTGAGTAAGCCTTAATATGCCTCAGTTTGCCCGTTGGAATTGTAATCCCTATTTTTTATATTAGAAATAAAAAACTTAGGCAATAACATGCCTTTTTGTCAAAGATTCGTAAAGCGTTTCATAAATCAATCCTGAGGTCTTGCGTTTCAACAACTCACGCACTTGTATTAAACGACCTTGGGTATTAACCACGTATCGAACAATTCAAGTAAAAGATTGCAACCAAAACAAAATCTCGGAGGAGAGAATGATCAAATTCAATGGAGTAAATCACCTGGCAATGGCCACAGGGGACATGGACAAAACCATCAGATTTTGGAGGGACCTGATCGGTTTTAGATTAGTCGCTGGCATAGGCCGCCCTGGGTATAGACATTATTTCTTTGAGATATCAGATACGGACCTTCTGGCGTTTTTTGAATGGGACGGGGTAGAACCCATAGAAGAAAAGGACCACGGCGCTCCGGTAAAGGGGAAGTTTGCCTTTGATCATGTATCGTTCGGTTTAGACAGCAAGGAATCACTATGGGAGCTTAAAGACAAACTCGAAGCCGCTGGTTTTTGGGTATCTGAAGTTGTTGATCATGGATTCATTCTATCCATATACTCATTTGATCCAAACAACATACCTGTGGAATTCAGCTTCAGCACAAGAGGCGAAGAGATCCGTTCCAATCCCATAATTGCGGACAAGGCGCCCTCTGATATTACCAATGAAGGCCCTGGACCTATCCAGGATGTCTGGCCAAAGGTAGTGTCCTCAACCCCTGATGAAGACAAAAATATTTATCCCGGAGCAGGCAGCGAGCTGTATCATTTCAAAGGGGCTAAGTGATAGTATGATATTTGCGATTTAGAACTCCTTATGGCATTGAGATTATCAGAGAAGCGTCTCCCGCCAATTTTCTGATCAATCGTTATGTCGCGCTCAGCGGGAAAGACAGAAGCTGTTGGAATAACCGTCGTTTTTCGTTTATTTCAAATATCATGGGCTCACTGAAGACATGGATACCGTCAGATTCATGGTAATTAGAAGCAATCCGACCGCGCGCTGGTTTTACGATTACCAGGAGATGGTCCATAACGAGGAATTTATGGCGCCTGTCAGCGTTTGATGAGAACAGACTGAAAAGTTAATATTATTTCGCCTTATGAAATTAATCGTTGATAAACCATCCCCAAGCGCATGGAGTTATACTGTATGCGGCCCGTGGCCAGGCCTCCCAGGAATGCCCCCCAGCTTGAAGGCTGTTTCTCCCGCGTTGGCCACGTATACTGTTTGATTGGGAAACGCCAGCTCTATGCCTGATTCATTAAAGCGCCTAATGATCTCAAGGGATGTCTTCTGAATCCAAGCTTGATAATCCCACCAGTTAGCAGGATGGTACCATGCAGTGATTGAGATATTAAGCCGGCCTGAGCTGAAATCATTAAAGAATATCCGCGGCGGGTACTCGGCTCTCATC
>CAZFJT010000417.1:0-3730 GCA_964519135.1 uncultured Syntrophales bacterium
CCTTGGGTTCATGGGCAATGATACGATAACCTATTGAATACTAAGGATATATAATGGAATACAATCTCTTGGTAAATAACAATCAGATCGATATAAAAACCGAGCCTGGCGATGACGCAGAAAGTGTTTCCATATTTGAGGGTGATTCCCTGGAGCGGATGAAATGTCGCCCTGTTTCCAGAAATCAGATGAGTATGGAGATCAATGGACAGGCTGTAAACGTATATACAGCGGAGTCTGAAGAAGGGTTATGGGTTTGGATTAATGGCAAGGCCAGACTGGTTGCTGACGCTGCAAAAGCGAATCGAAGAAAATCCAGTGGTCCAGGCGCCCAAGGTCCTGACAAAGTAACACCTCCAACCCCCGCGACAGTTGTCAGGATTGCAGTGGAAATGGGGGAAATGGTGGAAAAAGGACAACCATGCGCTGTTGTATCAGCAATGAAGATGGAGATAACACTGCCTGCGCCATATGCGGGAAAGGTAATCGCCATAAACGCTGAAGCCGGCGCCCAAGTATCTCCAGGAGATATTATTGTGGACATAGAGCCTATGGAAGAATCATCAACTCAGGAGGGCTCAGATGAGTGACCAGGAATTATTGTTTGAAATTAAGGGGCCAGTGGCTTGGTTTACCATAAACAGAGAGGCTCGCAGAAACGCCCTGAGTTTGGAAATGATAGAGCTTCTATCCAAATACATGGACCAAGTGGGAGCTGATGATTCCATTAGAGTTATATGTTTGACCCATGCTGGAGAAAAAGCCTTTTGCTCAGGGGCTGATCTTTCCGCAAGTCTTAACGGCCGGGAAACCATTGCAGGCGCAAAGCAGTACGCGGCCGCCCTAAAGAAGATGGCGAGATTTCCCAAACCGATTGTCGCCAGGCTCAATGGCCATTGTATAGCAGGGGGCCTGGGCCTGATGCTTTCCTGTGACATAGTGTACGCAAGGGAAGATGTGAAATTCGGGACACCTGAGGTCAATGTGGGACTTTTTCCCATGATGGTTGGCGCGCTTTTGTTCAGGAATGTCAGTACAAAAAAGGCCATGGAACTGGTGTATACAGCCAGAATGATACAGGGCAAGGAAGCGGAGGAAATAGGCCTTATAACAAAAGCCGTTCCAGGTGATCAGTTGGATGAAGTTGTAAACAACACCCTGGAGGAAATATCCAAAAAGGCGCCTTTGGCTATTAAAATGGGCAGGCAGGCCTTTGCTGAAGCCCAAGAAATGGATCTGGACGCGGCTTTGGATTATCTCTGTGAACAATTGGGAAAAGTGGTGGATACAGAAGACGCGAAAGAGGGTCTTATGGCGTTCATGCAAAAAAAGGCCCCAGAATGGAAAGGTAAATAGAAAACAGGATCGAGGATTTTTATAACCTGCCTGTTACAGGAGGAATAATCAAAAATGTCGTCCATGTGGATAAGAGAAAATCAGAACTTTGAACGTAAATGCATGATCACATGCGCTCTTTCAGGTGTAGTGGCTAATAGGGCCCAATGCCCTGCTATTCCTTATACCCCTGAAGAATATGCGGCTGAAGCTAAACGGGCCTATGACGCAGGCGCGTCGGTAGTACACGTGCACGCGAGAACTACTGACGGTTTTCCCAGCTATGAAGTCCAGGATTACAAGAACATCTATGACGCTATAACAGCCGCGTGCCCGATAATAATCAATTTTTCCACAGGCGCGATCGGCATAACAACAGAGCAAAAAACAGCCCATATCAAGGCTATAAAACCCGCGATCGGCGCATTGAATATGGGTTCAATGAATTACGCGAAGTACCATCCAAAGAAAAGGGACTTTGTATTTGAGGCGGTATTCACTAACCCCTTTTCTGAGATTGTCCAGATAGTCAAGGCAATGAACGAGGTGAATACAAAACCTGAGCTGGAATGCTTTGATGTGGGACATATAGGAAACGCGTATCCCCTTATCGACATGGAGTTACTAAAACCGCCCTATCAGTTCAGTTTGATCATGGGAGTGCTGGGCGGTATTCCTCCTACAGTTCATAATGTGTTGAAAATGGTTGACACACTCCCCCCGAACAGTGACTGGGAATTGATAGGAATCAGCCACGACCAATGGAGACTGGTAGCCGCGGCTATAGGAATAGGAGGCAATATCAGGGTGGGTCTTGAAGATAATTTCTATGTGAGTCCGGGCCAAATGGCCTCATCAAATGGTGATTTGGTAGAAAAGGCCGCCCGTATGGTCAAAGATCAGGGCAGGGAGATAGCTTCGGTTGAAGAGTGCAGGGAAAGATTGGGATTGGTAAATACTTAGGATCGGTTGATATGTGGCCATATCCCACAAGTTGATTGACTTTAAATACTAACAGGGGACGAAAATGGATTTTCAGCTCGGATATAGTTACGATGAATTGGAAATAGGAATGAAGGGATCATTTACCAAGACGATCACTGAGACCGACGTTTATCTTTTTGCCGGTATAAGCGGTGATTTCAATCCAATGCACGTGAATGAAGAATTCGCGAAACTCACCCCTTTTGGTAAACGCATAGCCCATGGGGGACTGCCCCAATGTTTGATAGCCCCTGTGCTGGGGATGCATATGCCGGGCCTTGGGACCATAGCCCTTGAAATTACCACAAAGTTCCGCGGCCCCACATTTTTTGGTGATACAGTTACAGCCACAGCGGTTGTGAAGGAAAAATTAGAGGAAAAGAAACGGATCAAATTGGATCTCCTATGGACCAATCAGCGCGGTGAAACCATAGGAAAAGGAGAAGCTATTGTGATTCCACCTCCTAAACAATCGGATATTATGCCGAAAAATGAAAAATAACGGATTATGATAATTGATACGTGAATCAATACGCGATAAAGTGTTGGTCATTGATTTACGTGTCAGGAGGATTGGGTGGCGATAAATTTCGCGATCTCACATTCTCGGGTCCTTTTGCACGAACAATACAAAATCAACCAAAATAGGTTGATGAAAAAACAAAGATCAACAAGGAGAAGATTAATGGCTCTTTCCAGTGTTCAAGAAGTATTTGATACCATGCCCAAGGTGTTTAGCGCAGCAAACGCGGCCGGAGTAGACATGGTATTTCAATTCAACATCACAGGCGATGAACCCGGGGAATGGAACGTTGTGGTAAAAGACGGCGCTTGCCAGGTTGAAAAGGGAACTCACGCCAGCCCAACAGTTACCTTGACAATGGCCGACCAGGATTGGATAGCAATGTGCAATGGACAATTGGATGGTATGAGCGCATTCATGAGCGGCAAACTTAAAGCCTCAGGCGACATTATGGCCGCGCAGAGAATTCCTAGTTTGTTCCCTATGACTTAATACAGGAACCTTACCAAATAAGATAAAACCGACAACAACAGGGGAATGTTCAAAGTTCCCCTGTCAAGTTATCCGTTATACCATTGCGCATTCAAACGAATAACATTGAAGTTAGGTTGACCAGCGTTCCAATTCGCTGTGTTAAATTTCGCAGGCTCAGGAAACTTCGCTCATCGGAAGAAGGTCAACCCCCATTATGTTCTATCTTTGAAGGCGAATTCGTATTAAGGGCTATTCAAAGGCCTAACTTGATAGGCAATCCCAGTTAAAGAGCACGTTATGCCGGTCACAAGCATGGTCACTTTCGCACAAGCGGAAAACTATCTTCATGCACGAGAAGTATATAGTAATTCTCTAAATAAAACACGGAATGAAATGAAATTTCATTCCGGCCTC
>CAZFJT010000418.1:0-3724 GCA_964519135.1 uncultured Syntrophales bacterium
GCCTATTGCGATGATGCTCCTTGAGGAAGTGGACCCTTTGTTTGAGGTCTCTGATCTCTTTTCCATGGGCAGGCAGCGTCAACTTTACACCTTCCAGCGCGCCGAGGAATTCCAGGGTCCTTAGATATGATAGAAGATCGTCCGGATTTGGTGTAATAGGATTTAATAAGGTATCACCGCATAGGAGGATTCTCTCATGGGGTTTTCCCACCAATAGCCCGACGCTTCCTGGAGAGTGCCCTGGAATATGTATGACTTCCACATCTTCAACCTGGTTATCGCCTATCATTAAAGGGCCTTGATCAATGATCGGTTTATGAACTTGAACCGAGAAATCGAATAGTGACGGATCCATATCACTTATTGGATCAAAGTCCCGGTCCGAGCCTTTTGACCATTGTAGGGGCATTCCTGTGGGTATCATTTGCTTCCTGCCTGCTATCCACATATTCAAAAGCCCCCATGGATTACACATGGCCGGGGTGTCTTCAATGTGAGCCATTACTACAGGATCGCAGTATTCAAGGGTCTTCCCGGTCATTAGGAAATGGTCCAGATGGCCGTGGGAGAAAACCAGGATGTCCACCTCCGACAGGCTTCTATTGGTCAATTCGAATCCAGTCAACAATTCATTGAAGCTATGGTCCGCTGGCAGGGCGTCTATCTCCGGTGGTATCCTTTGATTTCTCCAGTAATAGAAAAATCCCTTGGCCAAATCCGTGGGAATTCCGGTATCAAGCATTACGATCTTTTCGGATTCGATAAGATACACATGTGTGGGGCCGGGTCCAATCTCATCTGGACAAAAGGTGGTAATCTGTGTGAGTTTGATCTTATTGCTATTGAACTTGAAGCAGCGAACCATTCCACTGTTAATATTGGAGGCCTGCTTTAGTATCTTTTCTTCCATAATGATCGACGCTCCTTGAAATCGCCAATTGGACTAGTAAACTGTGTACTATAGCATAAACCGTGATAGCAGGATGATTTTTCATGGATCACTGGTCCTGTGCGGAAAATGGAGTCTGATATGTCTTTTAGAATATCACCTGTATGGTGGCCGTTACTTGGCGCGTTTTCGCCATTGATAGCAGGCTTTATGGTGTCAAGGCGAAAGAAGTTCTTGTTGGACGCATTGGCCGTCGCGACTGAAAATGAGCGGAGACTGGAAGCCGCGCAAACCGTTGAACTACCCGAATTGGAGCGCCTGGAGATTACTGTCCTTTCTGAATGGGAAGCTGATGAGGGTTTTGGGTCCGAGGCGGGGGTTTCTTATCTTTTCAAGGCTGAGCGCGCGTCTGTTCTGTATGATGTGGGGTTTGGACCTGAGCGCGGAGTAGTAGGCCCAAACGCGAGCAAGCTCGGTGTCAATATGGATGATGTTAACGCACTCGTTATTTCCCATTTGCACCCTGATCATATGGGAGGTTTAAAGGCAAGCCGTTCCAGGACGGTTACAATGCCCGAGGAGTTAAAACCTTCAGAAGAAATACCTTGCTATCTACCAGACAAGGCACGCGCTCCCGGCTTTAAGGAAATTGTAGTGGATAGCCCCACTATTTTACCTGGGGGTATGCTCACAACAGGACCATTGGCCAGAAGCCTGTTTTTCATGGGATGGACTGAGGAACAGGCCCTGGTGGCAAACATCAAAGGTAAGGGCCTCGCTGTTTTCACAGGATGCGGTCATCAGACCATACAGCTTTTGACCCGATTCATAAGGAGACTTTCTGATATTCCAATATATGCGATAGGCGGAGGTCTCCACTGTCCTGTAACCAATGGCAGGGGAAATATTGCCGGTGTACAGGTTCAAAGGATGATCGGAACAGGGAAACCGCCCTGGGAAAAGATCACTGATGGAGATCTGAGCGAGATAATAGAATCCATAAACGCAGCGAATCCAAAGAGGGTTTTTCTTTCAGCCCACGATTCCTGCGATCATTCCATTAGTAGATTAACAAAAGAATTGACCGCAGATGTGGAGACACTTGTGGCAGGCGGGACTTATGAATTATAAGGTGGTTTTTATCATCAACAATCCAGTGTTTTTCAAAAAAAGATTAAATATAGAGGCATGGGAGGCAAATCATGGCCCTATTCGCGTCAAAACAAGCCCGTAATTGGGGGATGCTATGCCATCTAATAGCTTTTATCATGTTCTTGGGTGTTCCACTTGGGAATATTTTAGGACCGTTAATAGTCTGGCTTGTAAAGAAGAACGATCACGCTTTCGTTGATTATCATGGTAAAGAATCCCTGAATTTTCAAATATCCATGACCATATATTCAGTGATAGCGGCATTATTGATCATTGTCCTCATAGGCTATCTATTATTGGGGCTTTTATTGATTCTGAATGTCATATTGGTAATAATTGCTTCAATTAAGGCCAGCGAAGGTGAGCTGTACGAGTATCCGTTTACGTTAAGACTTGTGAAATAATAGTATTTGGGACAATAAAACTCGGCCAAGTTCAAGATATGGGGTTGGTTTATTGATAAATTTGGTTTGGAGGGGACTATGAACCTGGATTTTCTGAAGATCGAGTTCCTGGGTAATCCATTGGAATATCATTTTTTGTCTTTGGCAATGATAGTGGCAGCGGTGCTTGCCGCAATACTCGTGAATCGATTTTTGAAGACCTACGCTTACTCGCTCACAGAGAGGACCGAGACAGATCTGGACGATAGAATAGTCAAGAATTTGCTCACACCAATGACAAACTTCATTTTTATCATAGGTGTCGCGGGTGCAGTGAAGATGCTCAACATGCCCGAGCATATCAGGGAATGGGTCAACAGAATCCTCTTGGCTATTAGCCTGGCCATATTCTTTTTCCTGTTGATTCGTATTGTGCAATTGGCCATAGAGCTTATTGCAAGCGGTTATCTGAAGAATGTGGCAAAAAAGAACCCAGAGAATCTCGCCAAAGAAACCCTAAATGTGGAGAGAATAAAAAGACAGGCAACAGAAGTATCCAAGATGGTCATAGCGGTTATGGCGGTCCTAACAATCCTGAGCAATCTGGGTTTCAATTTAAAGGCCATATGGGCCAGTCTGGGCATTGGTGGAATTGCTGTGGCCTTTGCCGTTCAGGAGCCTTTAAAGAATGTGGTGGGAAGGATATATATTTATTCCACAGGTCTGTTTGATGAAGGACACTTCATCCATTTCGGAAGCTGGAGCGGAACAGTGCTGAAGATAGGGACATTCAGGACGGATGTGGAAATTTTTGCTGATATGACTAAGGTATCGATACCGAACGCTGACTTCATAAAAAATCCTTTAACAAATTACTATGGCAGAACCAAGTTCATGTTCAACTGGGATCTTGGAGTGACCTATGATACTCCTCCTGAAAAGATCGATCAAATCATCGAGCGCCTGAGGGAAATGATCCTTGAAAGGCCGGAAACAAACCACGACCGATGCTGGATTTATCTGGACAGATTGGATGATTTCTCCAAGGTTATAAAGATTTGGTTCCAGGTGAATCTCGAATCCTGGGGCGCTTCACTATATTATGGCAGCGACGTGTTGCGTGACATTCAGAAGCTGTTTGAAGAGATGGATGTGAGCTTTGCTTTTCCAACCCAAACACTGCATGTTGAGACCAATCAACCAGTCGGCGCGACAGGTCCTGCGCCGGTGATAATACCGGAAGTGGTCAAAGAAGAAGGCGGACAGGTTAAAACAGAGTCAAAGACAGCCAAAAAGACCA
>CAZFJT010000419.1:0-3717 GCA_964519135.1 uncultured Syntrophales bacterium
TTCGTGGACTTTATCAACAAAATCTCATTTGGCCCGGAATCAATTTTGTTAGGTTCAAACAGGGATGAGATGGGTAAAAAGCCTTCTCTTACACTGGAATTGGACAGCCATACAGCGGACGCGGGCCTGGAAACCAGGATCGAAGCATTCCTGGACATAGTTCACTACTACAGGGAACTGGAAAGCAAAAAACAGATTTCAGTTGAAACAGATGAGTTTGTCGCGGCTGAGACCATCATCCATGAGGGCACGCCGGTAATAGCAACCTCTGATGGCAGAAAGCTGCCGTTAAACCATCCTGACGTGAGAATAATAATGCCCGCGATGGGGCTTCTTGCCCATGACGCCCTGGTGAGGGCCTTTGCTGCGGTCGGTATTAACGCCTATGGATTACCCTTTGCCGATGAAGAGATTTTGAAGTTAGGCCGGGGTAATTCAAGCTGTAAGGAATGCCTGCCTTTGCAGACCACCATAGGACAGTTGATCAAGTATTTAAGGGATGACAAGCCCCCAAACGAGGTTACCGCCTACTTCATGCCCGCCGCCAACGGACCGTGCAGGTTTGGCCAGTACAATGTTTTTTCAAGGAAGTGGATCAAGCGAAACAAGATTCCCAATGTGGCGGTGCTCACACTGAACGCCGGCAACGGCTATATGGGACTGGGTGACAATTTTACACTTCCCGCGTGGAGAGCTGTGGTAATAGCGGACATAATGTACGAGGTTTGGGCCACTTTGCTAGCGGGCGCAAAGGATAGAGAACGGGCCATGGAGTTATTTTTCTCTGAATGGAAAGACATAGTTGAAGTAATCCCTAAATCCTGGGGAAAGATAAAGGCTCAACTAAAAAGATCAGCCAAGGTTCTTAAGAAGATAGAGCTAAAGATACCATATGAGCAGATGCCCAAGATTATGCTGACAGGAGAGATATATGTTAGAAATGACAGGATCTCCTTACAGAACCTTGTGGAAAAATTGGCTGAAAGGGGCTTTGTTGTAAGGACATCCCAGAATAGTGAATGGTTCAAATATATTGACTGGTTGATGAAGACCGGCGTCGAAGGGGAGTCCACTGATATTCCATTTTGGATCAGGTACTATGTGAAGATGTTCTTTGAGAGGAGAATACATAAATTATTAAGGCCAACAGGTCTGTTCTTCAATGAGATACTCAAGGTTGAGGACCTTGTGGAAGCCGGCGAGAAGTTCATTAACCCGAAACTCACCGGGGAGGCCGTGCTTACGGTTGGATGCGCCTTGCATGAGATACTGCATCCATCATGTGGGATTATCTCAATAGGCCCGTTTGGTTGTATGCCCTCAAGGGTCGCGGAGTCAGTGCTTTCAGAGAAATTCACAGCAGGGGAGAAGCAAGAACTCCTGATGAAAACAAATGGTGACCGCGCGCAGTACGGCGATCTGCTCAAGGTAAAGGATCGTAAGCTACCATTCCTGGCAATAGAAACAGATGGTAATCCTTATCCACAAATAATAGAGGCCCGCCTTGAAGCATTCTCTTTGCAGGCCAAGCGGCTGCACGAGAAATTGATGAATAATCATCGGGCCCATAATTGATTTTTAGGTCGGATGTTCAAAGTCAAGAATACCAGGGAAAAAGGGGCAGTCGCTGAGGACGTGGCCGCGAGGCGTCTTGAAAGCCTGGGGCGCGCTATTATCGAGAGGAATTATTCTTGTAAACCAGGAGAGATCGATATAATTTGCTGGGACAAAGGTGAGCTGGTATTTGTTGAAGTTAAATCAGCCGCTGCAGAATCAGCGTTTGATCCCGCATATTCAGTGGACACAAGAAAACAGACCAGGATAGCAAAGGCCGCGGCTGTTTATATTGGCGCAAATAAGTTGGAAGGTCATCCTGTCAGGTTTGATGTGGCCCTGGTCAGGACAGGAGAGACCAATGAGGTGGAAATCCTGGAGAACGCATTTTCAATCTAGGAGGGACCGTAACAGGGAAAGGATCTCATCCATATCGTACGGTTTTTGAATGGATGCGGACGCGCCGAGTTTAAGGGCGTCTTCAACCCTTCCGTTTGAGGCGAAACCACTGGCGATTATCACTTTTACGTGTGGATTGATCTCTTTTAGTCGCTTTACGCATTCAATACCATCCATCTTGGGCATAACCAGATCAAGGAGCACCAGATCTATCTCTTTATACTTGCTCTTATAAACCTCCACAGCTTCTTGTCCATTATCAGCGGATAACGTGGTATAGCCGAACGAGTTTAGAAGCTCTTCTCCAAGGGTTCTCACCTCGGTTTCATCATCAACCACCAGAATCGTCTCGCTTCCGCCAATCAGTTCAGTGTCCTGTTTATGGGTTTCCTCTTCTATTGGGAGATCAACAGCAGGGAAGTAGATCTTGAACTTCGCGCCCATACCTGGTTCACTTTCGCAGGTGATATGACCATTATGACCGTCAACAATTCCATATGCTATTGAGAGCCCCAGACCGGTTCCCCGTCCAGGCGCCTTTGTGGTGAAAAATGGTTCGTAAATGCGATCCATGATGCTATTGTCAATGCCGGTTCCTGTATCACATATCGATAGTCTCACGTGTCGCCCTGAGTCCAACCCTAAGAATCGACCGGCGTCTTCATCATTCAAATGGACATTTTCGGTTTTGATGTGGATTTTGCCCCCATCAGGCATTGCATCCCTTGCATTAATCGCGAGGTTCATAATGAGCTGCTGGATCTGAGATGGGTCGGCGCTTATCGCGTTTAAATCTTCCTCAAGGTCAAGGTTCACCATTATCATCTTAGGTATGGTTCTAATCAGCATTGAGCGCAGTTTCATCAGTTCTTTGTTGAGATCAAGCGCCTTGAAATTGCCTTCTACTCTACGGCTGAAAGTGAGCAGACCCTTGGTTAGATCAGATGCGCTCCTTGCAGCCTGGCTTATGGCGTCAAGATGAGGATGGCCGGGGGCGCCCTGTTTCACTGAAAGAAGGGCCATCTGGGCGTTACCTTGGATGACTTGCAGCAGGTTATTGAAATCATGGGCTATGCCTCCTGCAAGGGTTCCTATGGCTTCCATTTTCTGTGAGCTGATAAGCTGCTCTTGCAGCATCTTACGTTCTGTAACGTCCCGAATGATACCTTCAGTTCCTTGGATAACCCCATTATCGTCATAGTAGAAGTGAGTGGTGAATGACGCTACAAAAACCGAGCCATTTTTCTTTTTCAACAATCCTTCAAAATCTTTTACTCTCCCGTGTTTCTTTATTTCTTCAAGCAATTTCTCTCTTTCCTCAACGTTCACCCAGAAGGAAGTCAAAGGGAGGCCGACCATTTCTTCCACTGAATCGTACCCAAAGAGCCTGGCCCCAGAAGGGCTGCCCATTAAAAGCCTACCTTCCAGGTCGGACCTGTAGAATACATCCTGTATGTTGTCAATCAGGCTGCGATAGAGAGCTTCGCTCTTTGTCAGCGCGTCTTGGGCTTGTTTCTGTTCGGTAATATCCCTGGCAAAAAAACAGTTGTAATGCTTATCGCATAACTCTATGAAACTAGCGAAGACTTCCACAGGGAATAGTCTACCTTGGCCGGTCTTTAAAGAGGTTTCAAATGTGGAGGTTCCAAGCTTCTTTAATTCATTCCAATGGGAAGACCACTTTTCAAGAGGAAAATCCGGATTGATGTCTTTAACTTGAAGGTCCAGAAGCTCCTCTCTTGTGCGGTCAAGCATTTGACAGGC
>CAZFJT010000420.1:0-3715 GCA_964519135.1 uncultured Syntrophales bacterium
TATTGCGCCCTGACTGACCGCAGCCTTTACAAAGTCCCTTTCTCTAAGGGTAAGAAATTCCGCGCGCACCAATCTGGTAACACCCATCCATGAAGTAACCCCGATCACAATCATTATGTTCCATATACTCGGCCCTACAAAGGCTATTACCGCGAGTATCAGAAAGAACGAAGGAAAGCATAGCATGATGTCCACAAACCTCATGATTACACTGTCCACAACACCGCTGTAATATCCCGCCAGCGCCCCAAGGACCACACCTATTAGCGTGGATATTGAAACAGCCACAAACCCCACACTCAATGAAACTCCGGAACCGTGGATCATCCTGGACAACACATCCCTGCCAAGGCTGTCAGTGCCAAGCCAGTGGGCCTTTGACGGAGCTTCAAGAATTCTGAAAGTGTCTATCTGGTTAGGGGGATATGGCGCCAAAAAATCAGCAAATATGGCCACCACGAACAGAGCCACAACAATGATCAGCCCGCTCACAGCCAGGGAGTTTTTGTAAAAGCGTTGGAAGAAGTCTTGAGCTATTGAAGACATTATTAGATGGATTCTCCGATGGACCTGTTATGGTAAATGGCTCTTATATGAATTCGCTTTCAAAGATAGAACATAATATGGTTTGTCCTGCTTCCGATGAGTGAAGTTTCCTGAGCCTGCGAATTTAACACAGCGAATCGGAACGCTGGTCAACCTAATTTGAATATTTTGAATGCGCAATGGCATTAGTCACTAACTCTTATTCTGGGATCAGCCACAGAATAGGACAGATCAGCTATCAAATTTCCCAGCAAGGTCAGAACAGCTCCAACAACCAGTATGCCCATTACTGTGGGATAGTCCCGCATCATTACTGACTGATAGAACAACTGTCCCATGCCTGGGATCGCGAATACGGTTTCAAATATGACGCTTCCGCCTATCAAACCTGGGATGGATAGACCAAGAAGTGTAATTACAGGCAATAGAGCGTTCCTTAACGCGTGGTGAAATATTACCTCACTTTCATTCAAACCCTTGGCCCTGGCTGTTGTTATGTAATCCTGGCGAATTACCTCCAGCATATTCGATCTCATGTATCTGCTCATTCCAGCAAGTCCTCCGAATGCGGACACAAATACAGGAAGGATCAGATGCTTGGCCACATCAATAACCTGACCGAACATGGAAAGATTTTCATAATGAAGGGATCTATAACCTGATATTGGCAACCACCCCAGGTTCACTCCAAACAGGATCATAAGCAGGAGAGCCAACCAGAAGCTGGGCATGGCAAAGCCCAGGAATACAAAGACAGTTGTCCCTTTGTCAAACAGACTATCCTGGTAAACCGCGGACAAAACTCCTAGTGGGATTGCGGCAACGAGTATAAGGATCATGGATAAAACATTTATCAAAAGGGTGATCGGTATTCTTTCAGTTATCTTGTCCCAAACCGGCCTTCCGTCAGAGGCAAAAGAAGTCCCAAAATCCAGAGTAACTATATTACGCAACCATTTACCGTATTGCACATGAAAGGGATCATCCAGTCCATAATGGGCCCTGAGCCTCTTTTTGGTCTCTTCATTCATGTTTGGATTCATCTCTGTCATAAGGGATACCGGATCGCCAGGCGCGGCCTTCATAACCGCAAATGAAATCAAGGTTATCCCAAATAGCACAGGAATCATCATCAATAATCTTCTTAACAGATATGGACCCATTTCAACCTTTCACAACAATCAAAGCCCGAATTTATGGAGTAATCTCATATTTTTGAAGAGGCTTGGGCACAAACCATTTAATGTAATTGTGTCCTATTCCGATTGGCGCGGGTTCAATTCCCTTGACTCTTGAAGAGATTATAGGAAGCGATTCAGGCGCGTACAGGAACGTATATGGTTGATCCTCGGCTATCAATTCCTGAAATTTATCATAATATTTCTTGCGCTCAGCCCTGTCATAGGTGGACACTCCCAATTCCAATACCTTGTCAACCTCCGGATTGTTGTATGATACAAAATTCAACTGATTCTTGGCAGTCTGGGAAGAGTGCCATATCACATATTGGTCCGGCCCTACCCCTATGCTCCAACCCATGACAAGGGCTTCAAACTTTCGCTCATCTATGAAGTTTTTTAGCAAAGCGGCCCATTCCACCACCCTTATCTCGGTTTTTATACCTACCTTTTTAAGGTCCCTTTGGACTATGGTTGCCGCCTTTTTTCTTTGGGAGTTACCCTGGTTGGTCAGAATGGTGAATTCAAAGGGTTTTCCGTCCTTGTCCAGAATACCGTCTCCATCGGTATCCTTCCAACCGGCCTGGGCAAGCATTTTCTTGGCCTTTTCAGGATCATAGGGATATTTCTTCACATTTTTATTGTACCAATAGGTGTCGGGCTTATATGGAGCGTTTATCACGTGACCCAGTCCCAAAAGCACTCCCCTTACCACACTTTCCCTGTTTATGTCTGTTGTGAGCGCTTGCCTGACCAACTTATCCTTAAAACGCCAATCTTTGAGATTGTATCCCAAATAGGTATATTGAAAGCTCAGGTATTTGTACTTATTATATTTTTCCTTCCACCAATCCGAACTGGTCTGCCTGCGATATTGAAGTGGTGTAAGAGCCATCTGGTCAAGTCTTTGGGCCTTTAACTCCAGAAACATGGTGGCCAGATCAGGGATCACCCTTGTCATACGCCGCTCTATGTATGGTTTTCCTTCAAAATAGTCCGGATTGGCCTCAACTAAGATTTTTTCCTGGGTCTCCCATTCTTTGAATTTATAAGGACCTGTTCCTACAGGCGCCCTTTTGAAAGGTCTTGTGGTGAGTTCCTGTCCCTCCAATAGATGGCTCGGTAGAATCGGCTGCCCCCACGATTCCAAGGCCGGAGCGTACGGCTTGTCATAGGTAACCTTTACAGTATGATCGTCTATTACCTGGAACTCCTTGACCATAAGGAAATCTCTGGCGTAAGAGGTAGGAGTATTCGGGTCCACAAAGGCCTTGTAAGTATATTCCACATCCTTGGCTGTAAATGGCTCACCATCATGCCATTTCACGCCCTTTCGCAATTTGAATATTATGGAGAGCTTATCATCTGAGATCGTCCAGCTTTCAGCCAAATCGCCTTCAAGCTTAATATTCTTGTCGTACTTCACCAATCCATTGTAGATCAACCCTGCTATGTCAAAGCTCGCGGAATCACTTGCCAGGATGGGAAGCAGCACTGACGCGTCCGCTATGGATCCTGATACCAGCATATCACCATAAGCCGGTTCATATTTTTTTTCGGTTTTGCCTGTTTTAACATTCTCGCTTTTGGATGAATCGTCCTTCTTTACCTTACTGGATTGTTCATCAGGTCCGCAGCCTATAAGGGCCAAACAAACAATAATCAATACAAATCGCCTTATACTTGTAATTTCCATGAATTTCCGCCCGCCCATAGTCTGGCTATGTTTCGCTGATTTTGGCGCCATAAAGGACCTGTTCAGAAATGAAATTTCCAGGCGTCCTTTAAATTTGCCAGAACTGTTATAGTCAAAAGAATTCATTGGAGCAAGGGATAAGTCCCATTATTGTCCACACAGGAATTTCAAGAAAGTTCAATGGTCAGATCCTTGCCCACTCACCCGTTGATAAGAAACTTTCTAAGCATAACCCCTGACGTGCAAATCCTCAGTAATTGGCGGCGCGGCGTTGAGCCTGTTGGCGGGAGATCCG
>CAZFJT010000421.1:0-3710 GCA_964519135.1 uncultured Syntrophales bacterium
GCTTTGGTTCGACGCCCTTGGTTTGGAGAAGAGATTCTGGACCGAGATTCTGGCTAAAGCTCTTATGGGCCTTGTATCCGCTGTGGTTGGCGTTGGTCTGATATTCCTGCTTTCATGGGGAGTTCCTGAGCACGGTAAGCTTATTCAGGGGATCGGCGCATTACTCGTGGCGATCATCGCCTTTTTGTGGGGCCTGAACAACTGGGACTCAGCTTTACTTTACCTGAATCAAATCTCTTCAGGGGTTACGGATCCGATTATCGGTAAGGACGCGAGCTTTTATCTCTTCAGCTTACCCTTTTACCGCTCCATTCAGAGATTACTGGTGACTGTAACCTTGGTGTCTCTGGTTATTTGCGTATTGTCCCTATCCCCGAATCTTCTGGGCGCGATGCTCCCCCCTGAATACAGGAATCGGCTTCAAGATAAGACTTCCGGTGATTCAGGGCCTTTGATAAGGAGCGCAGCCATATTTCTGGTGATCCTGGCCGCGGGATTTTATCTGGACAGATTCGAATTGATGTATTCCACCTCGGGAGTGGTTACCGGACCGGGTTGGACAGATGTGAATGTGCGCATGCCGGCTTATTGGTTATTAATTATCGTGACATTGGTGATCGCTGGACTGGTCTTCACCCGATTTTTTGAGTCCAGGTTGGAAGGCTACTTTGAGAGAATGGTCGATTCCGGCCAGGCGCCGGCCCAATTGGCGTTACCTATAGCCGCCGCGATCCTTGTGGCTGCAATTTATTATGGAGGTGTAATTTTTGTTCCAGGCCTGTTTCAGTGGCTGTACGTTGAGCCCAATGAAATCACCTATGAAAGACCATATATCACCAATAATATCAAGTACACAAGATTGGGTTTTGGTCTGGATAACACAGAGGCGAGAGAATTTCCTGTAACCAAAGAATTCAATGAGGAGATGGCTAAAAATAATCAGGATCTCTTTTCTAATATCCGTTTATGGGATTATCGGGCGCTGGACGCGGTTTATAAACAGTTCCAAGAGATCAGGCTCTACTATGAATTCACTGATGTGGATGTGGACAGATACCATATTGGAGGGGATTATCGCCAGGTCATGGTGTCGGCGAGGGAATTGGAACTGTCCAATCTGCCGGACCAGAGCCAGACCTTTGTGAACAAGAGATTCAAATATACCCATGGATACGGGATTACCCTGAACACTGTGCATGACTTTACCTCAAACGGACTTCCCAATTTACTGATAAAGGATATACCCCCAAAGTCCGAATATGAATCCCTCAAGATAACCAAGCCCCAGATCTATTACGGAGAACTGACGGAATCACATGTGGTGGTGAATTCCAGTGAAAAGGAATTCGATTACCCCAGTGGAGCGCAAAACAAATTCATAAGATATCCTGGAAAAGGCGGGGTCCAAATATCCAATTTTTGGCGCAAATTCCTATTTGGATGGAAATTCGACGGGACCCGTTTCCTTTTTAGCGGCTATCCCACTTCCAAAAGCAGAATCATGTTCCACAGGGATATCAAGGATCGAGCCCTTACAGTGGCGCCTTTTCTTCGTATTGACCGCGATCCGTACATAGTTTTGAGCAAAGGCGAGTTGTATTGGATAATGGACGCATACACTGTGTCCTCGTACTATCCTTACAGTAAGCCGTTTTTCGCATATAACCCACCCAGCGGCTCGGAACCCACGGTCGCGCAACCCTCATCCGACCTTCCAGGGGCCATGCATGGCGCGAACTATGTGCGCAATTCAGTGAAGATAGTGATCAACGCATTTGACGGCGAGATCGATCTTTATGTTTTTGAGCCCAAAGATCCCATAATTCAAACTTGGGAAAAGATTTTCCCAGGTCTCTTTAAGAAAAAGGAAAAAATGCCCAGGGACCTTTTGGCGCATGTTCGCTATCCAGTGGACCTGATGCTGGCTCAAGGAGAGATGTACGCTAAGTATCATATGCAAGATCCAGAGGTCTTTTACAATCAGGAAGACCTATGGGTAAGGGCCACAGAGAAATACTACACCAATGTGCAGCCAGTGCAACCATACTATATTATGTGGGAGCCCCCAGGAACGGACTCTCCGGAGTTTACGCTTATAATGCCCTTCACCCCTAAGAATCGTCAGGTGATGATCGGATGGATAGCCGGAATGTGCGACCCTGAAAATTACGGGCGGTTCCTAGCTTACAAATTCCCCAAGGAGAAGCGAATCCTTGGTCCGCAACAGGTGGAGACAAAGATAGACCAGGACAGGCATCTATCAGGCCAATTGACACTATGGGATCAGCGGGGTTCCAGGGTAATAAGAGGTAATGTGCTGGCCATCCCTGTGGAGCAAACGATCATCTATGTAGAGCCGATTTATCTACAGGCTGAGACCGCGGCTTATCCTGAGCTAAGGCTTGTGGCTGTAATGCACAATGATCAACTCAGTTACGCGCAATCCTTTGATAAAGCCCTAAAGGGTCTGTTTAAAAAGATAGAGCCCGCGGAAGCCATAACAGAACCGCAACCCACGGATAACACCGTCTCTGAACTTATACTAAAGGCTAAAAACTCCTTTGACCGCTTTATCAGCTATTTTGGTGAAAAGGAATTCACCAGGGCCGGAGAAGAATTAAACAATCTTGGGGATCATCTGAAGAACCTCAGGGAAAAAACATCCGGAAAAGGCAAGGAAGAACAAGCTCAATAATGGAAAATAACAGAGCGCAAAAAAAGCAATACCCTAAGCTGGTTATGGAGTAACTCAAAGGGAATGATATGAAAATCGGTATTGTAGGCAGTGGAATGGTGGGCGCGACTTCAGCGTACGCCATGCTGATGAAGGGAATAGGCAGAGAGATCATCCTTGTGGATAAGGACCCGGACAGGGCTCTGGCTGAAGCGGACGATATCCTTCACGCTTCGCCCTTTTCAAATCCTTTGTCCGTAAAAGCCGGGGATTATGACGAACTTTCTGGTTGCAGATTGGTAGTGATCTCAGCCGGAGTTTCCCAGAAGCCGGGTGAATCAAGATTGGACCTGCTGAAACGAAATTCTGACGTATTCAAGGAGATAATACCCAATATTCTCGATAACGCCAGAGAAAGCGTAATCGTTGTGGCTACTAATCCAGTGGACATAATGACACACCTGGCCGCAAAGTTCGCGGGTGAGATGGGTATAGCCTCGCACAGGATTATGGGTTCAGGGACTACTCTGGATACAGCGAGGTTCAGGTCCATGGTGGGCGAGAAGCTTGGTATAGACGCTCAACATGTTCACGGCTATGTGCTCGGCGAACATGGAGATTCGGAATTCATAGCCTGGTCAGGGGTTAATATCAGCGCAATGCCTCTATTGGAATTCTGTAAGAGACGAGGAGTAGATTTCAATGAACAATTCAGGAAAGAGATCGAGGACGAAGTAAGGAACTCCGCGTACAGGATCATCCAGGGAAAGGGCGCGACGTATTATGGTATAGGAGCGGCTGTGGCAAAGATCGCGGACGTGGTTATTCATGATCAAAGATCACTTCTTTCTGTAACCACACCAACAGAATCGATTGGCGGCGTGGATGATGTTTCTGTCTCCTTGCCCAGACTTGTGGGGGGCGCGGGAATTTTGGACACCATTCATCTTGATCTATGCCAAGAGGAACAGAAAAAACTCAAACAAAGCGCGGAAGTGGTCAAAAAGGCCTGTTCAGAGCTCGAATAAAACAGGGC
>CAZFJT010000422.1:0-3703 GCA_964519135.1 uncultured Syntrophales bacterium
GGGCTACACCGCGTAGTTTGTCAGCGCAATATTCAACAAATTCTTTTGCAGGTTCGGCCACAGAAGCGTGATCCCAATAGATATACATGGGCATCACCATCGGGTACGAACCGCTTTTTACTGTTTCCGGCGCAGGCTTAACGGTTTCTGATTCTGAATCGCTCTTTAACCCTATTATTTTAACATCTCCCTTTTTGGCGCCCAAGGTGGCCCTTGATAAATCAGCGCAACCTATGGCCCATTTGTCTTCCATGCCAACTTCCCTTATGATGCTGCTGAAGTGTTCCCTGAATTTTGTCTGTGGCCCAAAAAAGCCTGATTTTAGCAAGTTCTTTTTCAAATACAGGGATAGTCCTGAAGTATCCGGGCTTGCATAAACCTCTATGTTTCGATCAGGCCCGCCAACTTCTCTCCAGTTGGTTATTTCACCTTCATAGATTCTCTGCAATTGTTCAATAGTCAAATTATCCACTGAGTTATGCTTCCCTGTAACAAAGGCTATTGCTTCAGTTGTGGTCAACACCTTATGAGGATTCATTCCTGATATGGCCCCGGCCTGAATTTCCTTTTCCAATAGAGGTCTTGACGCCATTACCAGATCTGCCTTTTTCTCAAACATGGACTCAAATGCCCCTGATGTCCCACCTCCAAAAACGATGACCTGAGTATCTTTCTTTTCAGCGTTATATTGTTCCGCAATATGGTTGATAAAAGTTGACATTGAGTTTGCGCCCCTGACAAAAATTGCGTTAGAATCCTTTTCAGCGCAAAGGGCAAATTCCAAAGGATAGGCGCAAAGCATAGTCGTCAATACAGACGCGACTATTAGAGCTCTACTTTTCATGGCTTTTTCCTTTTCTCACAAACTAGGTTTGTTACCCATTAAGTTAATATTTATTACGGTTCCAATTTCTCGAAAAAATATTCCACAATTTTTTTATGACCAAACATTATTAAGGCATTATTATTATTCAATTATCACTTTTTTGATTAGATCCGGAGTAGGGACATAGCTGTAGTACGACTATATAACATGATATTCGATTATAATAAAAAAAGCCATTAAGTTTTTTGACCCGCTGTAATCCCTCAGTTGTTTGCAGGAGAGAGGAGAGAATCTGGGAATGGAAGCAGCGGGAGTCGGATGAGCAAAGTTTGCTGAGCTTGCGAATTGAAACACAGCGAATCTGATCTCCCGCCAACAGCTCAACGCCGCGTCCCCAATTGCTGAGGAGTTACGACCCGCTATATTCTGGTTGAAAGTTCTAAACGCTTAATAGGCAAATCCGCGCGTAAGTGAATCTTTACGTCACTTTGGGTTGACTCGTTGATTTCACTAATCTAGGCTGTTCATTAGTTGATATCCTTCACCCTTAAATATTAGGAGGTTCGATTCAATTGCCAAATAAACCAAGTTATTATTCAAGGGTAATTCCATTTGCTATCATAGTTTTCTTGCCCATGTCTTTAGTTTTAACAGGTCTTTTCCCACCAATGATATATTCGCAACAAACGCCTCTTGTAGCGCCCAAAGCGCCCATAGAACACGCGCCTTCAGGGGAATTTGATGACTCGGTTCAGCAATCCACCAATGTTGCGCCGCGCCAGACCCCTCCTGGAAACAGAAAACCTGTTTATTTTCCGCCCAGACAACCCCAACATCAGGCAAGCGTGCCCAGCGAAGCAGCAAACCAGGGAGGACCACAGTACGCTTTTAGGCCGGATTTACCAAATTCGGAGTATGGTGTCTGTCTTAACATGGAGCGCGAATGGCAAAATATGTATCAGTCTTACTCTCAGCAATACAATATGGCCAGGCGCCTAAATCCATATGACCCAAGATATGCCCCGATGACCCGGCGATTGTATTATATGAAACAGCAACTGGATAATGTGTGGATGAACTTTAGTAATAAATGCATATACTTCCCACAAAGTAAAACCCCCAGCCCATGAGCCATATTCATAATCAGCGGAAGCTTGATTCTGATGGCCAATTGGAATCAATTTCTTTCCAAAAGGTTGTCAGATCGGTCATCCTATTTACATTAATTGGAGTGGCTCTTTATGGAGCGGCTACTTTATCGGCTTATTAAAAAATTTTAATCGACTCTATCTCAGAGTTTCCCATAAGCGCCCTTGTTATTGTTTTGAGCCTTGTTGTGGCCGGCTGGTTGATAAGAGCCACGAGATTTTATTATTATTTAATCATTACAGGTGTTAAATTACCCTTCCACTACGTGGTGTCTGTATTTCTCGGCAGCTTTGCTCTCACCGGGACCCCCGGAAAAATGGGAGAAGCCATCAAAGCCCTATTCCTAAAGCGCGATTACAACACGCCTCCCTCCACTGTTTTTGGTTTACTTGTGGTGGAGCGGCTAATGGACCTTCTTGCCATATTGTTTTTGGGCTCGTTTTCATTGGTGTTATTTAGTGACTGGTTTGGGGTCTTTATAACCTGTGTGATTATTACTTTTACCCTGGGTCTGGTTTTAACAATGGAAAACCTTTACAGACCGGTATTGGGATTGTTTAGGAAATTGCCTTTAATAGGCTGGCTCGCGGATAAGGCGCTGGAAATTTTGCTTGCCGGTAAAGACCTTATGACTGTAAAAACCTTCATTTTGGGATTCCTGCTTTCAGTCATAGCTTGGGCTTGCGAGTCCATTTGTATGTTCATTATTTTGTTCAAAATGGGTTTGACTGTATCGCCGCTACAAGCAAATTTTGTTTACTGTTTCGGGCAAATAGTCGGGGCCCTATCAATGCTGCCTGGAGGTATTGGAGGCGCTGAAGCGAGCATGGCCGGATTGATGACCTATCTTGGAGTAGGCTATTCCAAAGCAGTCCCGGCAATTATGCTGTTGCGAGTGGCCACCCTATGGTTTGCCATACTAGTTGGCATAATTTTCATGATATTCATGGCCACTTATTCAACAAAAACCGTCTTTACTGACGAACAAATTAATACTGGTTCTTAAAATCATTGATTAACATTCCTATTGGGTATTGGATCTCACCAGGTGTTCGCCAGTTTGGTTTTTCAAAAACAAATACTATCCTTCTTAATAGCACAAGACGGTTTTCAATTTATGGGCCATCTTTAAAAAGGATTGAAGGATGACGTTGACAAAAAGAAAGCTCGGCGCCACAGGCGAGGAAGTGACCTTATTGGGCCTGGGTGGAGAAGGTGTTCTAAGGACTTACGGACTTCACGATGAGGCTTACCAATTGATTAATAGGGCCCTTGATCTTGGAATTGGCTATTTTGAGTCCGCAAGGGCGTACTCTGGCAGTGAAGAATATTATGGCCTGGCCCTAAAAGATAGGCGAAAAGATATATTTCTCACAAGTAAATCCCACGCAAGGGACAAAGCAGGCGCAATGGAGCACCTGGAACAAACCCTGTCAAACATGAAAACCGACAATCTGGACCTATGGCAGATCCATGACCTTAGAACCATGGATGATATTGAGGCCATATCATCAAAAGGAGGGGCTCTTGAAGCCTTTTCCTACGCCAAGGAACAGGGGTTGGTCAGGTATGTGGGTGTAACAGGACATCATGATCCTGACATCATTCTCAAAGCCTTTGATCTTTTCCCTTTTGACACTGTTTTAATCCCTGTTAATCCAGGAGAGCCTTCCCACAATAGCTTCCTGTATAAGGTCTTACCTGAAGCGGTAAAAAGGTGAATAGGCG
>CAZFJT010000423.1:0-3695 GCA_964519135.1 uncultured Syntrophales bacterium
TATTGTTGTTCTTTCTGGAGATTACAGGATGGGACCACTTACCCCAGGGGACCATCTTGGCTGTTCCACAATCCGCCTGCTTGAAGGGGCAAGGCTTTTCAAAGCGGTCCCTGATTCCAAACTCGTGCTCACAGGCGGCGCGATACCAGGGCTCAGTGGTGACGAGGTCATAGCTGAACAGATGAAGCTCGTGGCAATGGATTTAGGTGTCCCAGAAGCGGCGATAATACTTGAGGATAAGTCTTGGACCACAGAAGACCAGGCAAGGGCCTGCAAAGCAATTGTGGGCGACCGGCCTTTTACTCTGGTGACATCAGCCTATCACCTTCCCAGATCAATGATGATGTTCAAAAATCAGGGCCTGGACCCGATTCGGGCGCCCTGCGATTTCCTGGCCAAGGAGATCAGGTCCGATTATAGCTCCTTAACCCCGCAAGCTGGTGGATTAATGGTGTCCCAGATATTTTTTAAAGAGACAATAGCCTCCCAATACTACGCGCTCAAGGCATTATTCAAATAATTCCAAAAAAAATGCCCGGTATAAAAAACCGGGCGAATGAAGGTATGGTTGTCGCTCTATCTGTGGAGCACTATGCCATACATGACGCACTCTTGTCAAATATTATTAATATAAAATATAGAAAATAACTACAACATGATGATATAATGACTAATATGGAGCGAACTTACATCTACGTCCCCAGATGAATTAAGAGTATTAATCTTTCCTCTGCTCCAAGGAAAAAAAGATCAGATATATGCGATTTTTTCCTTGTTAATGATTTGATTGTAAATCGCCCACACAAGGGGGATATCACAATACCCCCATAATAACCCATGTGATTTTGACAATCCTTTTCATATCCGTATAACGATCATATCCACTCCCCCCCAAGCTGGATGAGAATCTCGGTTTTGGAACCATTTGAAAGCAGGATCATAGGATCCGAGAATTACTTTGAATCAAGTATATGGAGAAGGGCAAAGATCATGGAAAGACTAATCGAGCTGCTTACTGAACATGAGAACAGATGGAACCTCCAGGTGATACAACACACCCTGGCCCTGTTGAGCCATCTGCCCATAAGGATTTGGGACGCAAACAAGCAAGTGGAAGACACTGAAATAGACGAACAGGAGAAAGCGTTCATAAAAAACCTGGTCGACAAGGGAACGCCCCCAGAGCTTTCCCAGGCGCCTTCAGAGGTTGCGGAATTCTACTCAAAGCGCGCGAACTCCAGGTGGCTAACCATAGCAAGGACCGGCCATCAACTGAACGAAATATTAAGACAGTATAATACCTGGAGGGCATGGGAACACAGATTAATCAGGTGGCTCACTGAAAGGTCGGAGACGTCCGAGACCAACAAAAGTCACTTCTTAAGCCAAAATGTGGAAATACACGTTCGGCCCCTATTTTCCAGGGGGCAGGAGAGGCCATTCCTGGTGGTGGGCCCTATGTTCGTCTATCCGATCGGGAGTGGACTGGATAGGGATTTCCACTGGGATGTGAAAAATTTCATAGACAGGGTGCTTAAACGATTGGGCCCCTTAGAGGATATGTCCGAACATGATGAGTCGGATTTAATCCTAGCAGGCAAGTCCGCGGGGTGGATCTATACCGAGTGCCTGAACGATGAAGCCAGTATGCTTTCAGAAGCGCTTTGTTCTTTATTTGCAGCCAAGATTAATGATAGTTTTAGCGAACCCAAGCTGACAAATTCAGCACTGCACCTTCTAGGGACTATTTGTCTACTTATGCAAAAAGAGCTGTCTCCCAAGAAAGGTACTATTAAGCTGCCTGAATGGGTCAATCAAATTATGTTTCGAATAGATAGGTCAAACAATTTGTGTTTATTCGCAAAACAGGAAGAAAGATGGCGGCTTGACATAGGTTTAAAACAAGAGGCTCTTGATTCACGCGTTGAGCTGGATGTATCCGATGGTAATGAAACCCGAAGCAAAGAAAAGAATGATATTGAGATAGAAATCAAGAAGATCCTTGGCGAATACGGGCAATCCTTTGCATATCAATTCAATGGTTACACTGGCTCAAGAGTGAAGGATCTCTCCGCGTGGATGGACAATCAATTTGGGGTTGTGTCCGTGGAGCTGGGGGAATCAGACGTTGAAGCTTCTAAGAATTACTCCGACTTGGCCAATAAGATCGGAACATTGTTCATAGCCGACAGTGTAAGCATTTACTCTTATAACTCTGTGGAGCGGAAACTGGCTTTACTCAGCGCGGCGCCTATTAATGACAGATCTGAAGAACATCGGCGGGAACTGATGGACATAGAAAGGAACTTGTTGGATCAAGTCATGGAACAACCCGACAAAAGAGCTGTGGACATCTCATACAGGGCTTTGGACAACGGCGCCCCGCAGTTCTGCCAAAGCTGGACACCACAAAGTATTCAAGGAGACGCAATTCCAACGGATCAACCTTTGTTGAATCCAAGAATCGCAGGACTTGATTTCAAGGTACGCTCCGCGATAGCAGTGCCGATGAAAATCCACGGCCACACATTCGGTATTCTGAAACTCCAGGGTTATTCACACTTCCAGTTCAGGCGGGAAATAGTTAACTTTGTGGAACAAGTGGCGAATATAATAGCTCCATACATTTATCAGCAGGACCTACTTTCCAGATTGTCCGCGCTTAGTGATAAGATTTTGGACATTGAAAATCCGAACAATAAAGAGACCCTTCAGCAAATATGCAGAGACTTTGCACAGATATTCCTCGCGGACGCGTCATCAATGTTTTTCCCAATAGGCAAAGAGTTTGATTCCAATACTGGCGAAAAGGTATTGCCCCTTGAGTTTAAGGCGAGCTGGAATAGACCTTTGCTAGAGGAATCATTAGAGGAGGATAAACAGCCCTATAGGATAGAAGATCCGAGTCCTGTGAATAACGCTCTAATTTATAAAGATAAGAAGTACAATGTGTACTATATTCCTGACTGGGCCGAGGACCATAAAGAATGGGAGAAAGCAGAGGGCAATCCGTATAGAAAGGAAACCGTAGACAATTATCACTATATAGTGGTTATCCCTTTCAAACATGAAATTGAGAGCTCGTTCGACTGGTCAACTGATGAAGAATCTGCCGATTTGGCAGCGCTGTCCTTGTATTACAAGGTCGATGTAAGGGACCCGAAGTCAAAGCCTCCAAGTGAGATGTGGGAACATACCGCGAAATTCTTGTCAAATCATATTGCAGTACTACTGAGAGAGACTGAAAAACTTCATAGAATAGATGATAGAATTCACAGGCTTTTGAGGCATGAATTAAAGCATATGGTCAACAGTGTTACGGAAAAAGCGAAATCAATATTCGACAGCGTTAAGAAACAGGAATTACAAGACCAGAAATTAAAAGAAAAAATGGAAAGGCTTTCAAACCAACTGGATATCTCACGGGTACTTTTAAACAGGATAATGGGTCTATTTAAAGATGAGAATTGGAGCAAATTCAAAGAATTCATGGAGACATGTGATGCGCCGGATCCTGTACTATTTTTGATTAGTAAAGATGGCAAAATAGGCGTGGAAGATGACTCAGAAAAGGTTACATGGTCTGAATTTCTCGAGGGAATGTGCAGCATATATGACCCATATATTATAGAAGATACTTCGCCTGAGCAAGGTCCATCTGAAATCAAAAGGGATTTTGAGGACTCCATTGTAAA
>CAZFJT010000424.1:0-3686 GCA_964519135.1 uncultured Syntrophales bacterium
GTGGTAGATGATCTGGAACCAGTGCTGGAAATGATAAGCGAAGGTTTATTAGCCACAGGCCAACAAGTATACACCGCTAGTTCAGGGCAGGAGGCAATTGATATATTCACTGAAAATGATATTGACATAATCATCTGTGATCTGATCATGCCTGGAATGGACGGGTGGACAGTGCATGAGAAAATAAGAGAGATTTGCGACCAAACCGGTAAACCTAGGCCACCTTTTGTGATCCTTTCAGGTAGCGGTGAACATATATCATCATGGGACCAAAAAGTGGACGAGCCCATTTCCAAGGCCATAAAAAAACCTGTTGATATGAATAGACTTCTGGCTGTAATCGAAGACTTGGTTCTATCAGGAAAAGCGACTTCCAAACACTGATGCAATGTTTCGCAGATCCATAAGGCAATGGAAACCATGGATCGCAATGGTTATAACGCCGTTTAAGCTTTGAGAGTGGTGGCCATAATTTTTTAAATCACGATGGGAGAGGTTCAGGAGACTGGTTCTCCCTCCATTCCAATCGGTAACGGACCTGCCTCAAGATCGGTGAACAGTTATTAAGCCGGATCATTTATTATAGACGGCTAATAACAATGGATCGGACACATTAAGACATGGGCGACTCAACTAATAACAATGACTCCAATAATTGGTTCGGCAAGATATTTCAAGCCACAAAAGCCGTGATGCTTCTGTTTGACGCGTCAACAGGCGGAATAGATGACGCAAACAATGCCGCTGTTCAGTTTTACGGATATACCAAAGAAGACCTTCTTGGTTCTACACTTTGGGACCTGGATCTTGAATCTGATCGGCAAGCGCGCGAGCTACTCAATCTGGCTTCGTCGGATAAGGAGAATTTGTTTGAGCGTCGCCACAGACTTGCAAACGGTCGGATCAGAGATGTGGAGATGTTCACAGGGCCTCTGCAAATTGGGAATTCTACAAAACTTTATGCGATAATACACGACATAACAGAGAGAAAAGAGGCGCAGGAAGCCCTTAGAAAGAGTGAGGAAAGGGTCAGAAGTTTCTTAGAGAGCGTGGAAGACATGGTGTACTTTCAGGGGGTCGATGGAGACCTCTCTCTTTTGAATCAGGCAAATGAAACCATTACAGGCTACACATTAGAAGAATTCAACGCCAATCCCCAGCTCTGGAGAGATATCGTCCACCAGGATGATTTAAAGGTAGCTGAAGAATTCTTTGATAACCATCCGGACGGGGTCCCATATTTTGAGGTTGAGTACAGAATACGATCAAAAACCGGACAATGGAAATGGATACACTCCAGAATGTTCGCTTCAAGGGACGAATCAGGGAAGATTATCGGATACCATTGTTTGGACCGTGATGTTACAAGTTTGAAAAAGGCAGAAGAAATGGCGGTTCAGACCGAAAGGCTCAAGGCTGTGACTGAATTGGCTTCAGGAGTAGCTCACAATTTCAATAATCTTTTGCAAATCATAATGAGCGCCGCGCAAATGGCTGAAGTTAATTTCAATATGAACTCTTATAAAGAGATGGGAAAGAACCTCAGGCAGATTACCCAAAGTTCAAAACTCGGTGTGAATACAGTTAAAAGATTACAGGAGTTCGCTCGGCTTAAAACAAGCATTTCCTCGCGCAACGCTGAAGTATGCGACCTATCCGAGCTCACAGAGCAGGCCTTGGAGATGACAAAACCCTGGTGGAAACATGGGCCAGCGCAAGAAGGATTTACAATCACCCTTGAAAAGGATTTGCAGGATGGATGCCGTGTAAATTGTGTAACAAGCGAGATATTCGAGGTTCTGGTGAATCTGATAAAGAACGCGGCAGAGGCTATTTCGGAAAATGGCGCTATAAAAATTTCCACCAGATCAGAAAGGGAAATTTCTATCCTTACCATTACCGACACTGGACATGGATTGACCGAAGAGGAAAGAAATCGTGTATTTGACCCCTTCTGGTCAAAAAAGGGTATTAAAGGCGTTGGCATGGGACTAACCATGAGCAGGGGATCAATCATTCGCCACGGTGGCGCTATTGATGTCCATAGTGATGGACCAGGCAAGGGAACCACTTTTATGGTAAGACTCCCGATGGCCCAAGACCTGACATACGAAAGTTCCCACAGTGGAGAAAAAAATCAATATCCTACTTTGAAACTACTGTTGATTGATGATATTGCGCCTGTACTGGATATGTTGAAAGCAAACCTGGAAAGACTTAATCAGAATGTTATATCAGCTAGTTCCGGTCCGCTCGGGCTTGAGAAATTAAGGAGCCAAGATGTGGACGCGATAATTTGTGATTACTCTATGCCGGAAATGAGCGGCCTTGAGGTGGCTGCTTGGGTTAAAGACTATTACAAATCAAAAGATCAGCCGAGGCCTCCATTTGTATTAGTAACAGGATTAGGAGGCGACCTACCGGATTATTCGGAACTCGAGCTTATCGGCGTAGACTCTGTTGTTGAAAAACCGGCGGATATGACCGCTCTACTCGATTTGACACTAAATCTTGTTAAAAAAAATTCTGAAAGAATTCGGAAAGCGGTAAATCATGGATCGTAATGAACTGAGGAGTCGTCTGGTAGAAGCAGGTATGGGAAAGATCGTTGACACGATATTGGATTACGGACATTTTTGCGCGCAAATCATCACAGAACCTGCAAATGAGGAACATATCCCTATCGGCGCATCAAAGATCGGAGGGTTACCTCACCTGCCCGAGTCAATGGGATGGCCGTATAATGGCGCCTATCCATTGAGTTTTATCGCTCAAATTAACCTTGCGGACATATCTGGGTTAATCGATCCGAGCCCATTGCCTAATAAAGGCTGGCTTTATTTTTTCTATGACACCGAAGAGTACCCATGGGGCTTTGACCCTAAAGACAAAGCCGGTTGGAAAGTTTTGTACTTTGATGGGCCTCTGGATAAATTGCGGCGCGCGATTGATGATGAAGACGAAGAAGACAAAGGGCCTTTTATTCCATGTTCTGTGAAATTCAACGGAACATTTTCCATACCGTCCCAAATAACCCTTGATCAATGGGGTGTTGAATTGTCCGAAGACGATTCGGACGCTTACATTGAACTCCTTGAAGCATTTTCAGAAGAGGATGATAATGATGGAATCGGGCATCAAATTCTAGGATTTCCCCTGGAAATTCAAGGGGAGATGTCTTTTGAATGCGAGGCTGTAACAAAAGGGGTTTACATGGGAAATCCCGAGGGCTATGAAAAAGCGGAAAAACAAGGAGTTGGTCAAGGATCTCAGAAATGGCGGCTCTTACTCCAGATGGACTCAGACGATAACGCTGAGATGATGTGGGGCGACCTGGGTATGCTCTATTTCTGGATAAAAGAAGAGGACCTGATCGCCCGCAATTTCGATAATGTTTGGACAATCCTTCAATGCGGATGAATTAAATCTAATTACAAAGTGGGCTCTTTATCCTGCCCTTTGCATGGGCTTGTAAAGTAGCTGAGGCTTCACTTGTCAAACCCAACTCATTTTCCGCAGCTTCCAGGCTTCCTTTGGAACCGTAACCGTAAACGAATCCATTAAGCCTGGCTGCAGCGGTGGAATCCGTCAATGCCTTTGCGTCCGGATAAATGGCTTTGATCCAGTTTGTTAAATTGGTGTTCTGTTTGAGCGCGTATTTCTGATGGTAATCCTCAGCCCTGTAA
>CAZFJT010000425.1:0-3686 GCA_964519135.1 uncultured Syntrophales bacterium
GGCTCTTGGTAGTTAACCCCCATGGCCTCATTCAGCTCGGCCAGTCTTGCGTTTGCTTCAGCCAATGAGTTGTTCCAGGCCATCTCCTCTTCAATAAGATCAGCTTCAGCGATCTTCATATCCAATTCCGATATATCTTCCACTCGGGATCTTACCAGCCTGTCTTTGTAGAATTTTCTGGAGTTTGCCATAGAAGCTCGTGCGCTTTTCAAATCCTTTAGGCTGCTCGTGTACAGGATAGCCGCATTTCTTACCTGGGAGGCGATAGTAATCGCTGTAACTCCTGTTTCCCTGTCATCTTTCATGGTTTCCATTTCAGCGGCCCTGCGCTCGTCCATTTCACTCCACAATTCGGTTAGATCAAAATTGATATTCAGGCCAACCTCTTTCCAATCCTTATTGTACAGGAATCTGTCCTTGTCCCTGTTGAATCTCCAGAAAGCGTTTAGTTTAGGAAATAGCTTTACCAAGGATCTCTTTATATCATTCATTGAGGTTATCAAGTTCAGTCCGGCCACATAAGATTCCGGCCTGTTTTTTACAGCCATCATCTCCATGGATGGAATACAATCTTTGAATTTTGGAGGCGCAAGTCCACCGCAAACTGAAAACCCGCCCAATGGGTCGCAGTGAGGGGAAACTCCCATTGCCCCGGCAAGGATTTCCCGCTGCCTTTGAAGCTCACCCTGAATTGCGTTTAACAAGCGTTCGGCCCTTATGGATTCCCTTTTTGCCCTGTGATAATCCTCTGCTGATTTTAACTTTTTGTTGGTCAGATGAGTTATTTCATCTAGTACTTCCGATCTGAGAGCCGCCATTTTTTTTGCCAATGACAGCCTTTTCTGAAGACCCAACAATCTAAAAAAGGCCGCTTCAACGGACCCAATCAGTTTTTGGGCCACTCTCACCGTTTGATAGTGGGCCCTTAGCCTTTCATTTTGCCCGTTTTTGGCGAGGAAATAGGCCAAAATAGCGTCATTTGGACTCCAATTCAGCTCTACCTTATAACGCCAGGTATTTCTTTCACGACCTGTGGAATAATTGGTTACACCAGTTCCAGTAGTTGACGGAGATGGATTCAATCCCTCAAGGCCCAGAACATCGCTGAAAGTGTATGCGTAATTGTCACGCTCATTCAGTTCAGCGTTGAATATGAGGTGAGGCAGGGTCTTTTTGATTTGGCTTTCCCTGAGGGCCGCCTTTGTAAGCTCGTTGACCCGGGCGGCTTGGATCTTCAGATTTCTTGATAATGCAAGATCTCTACAATCCTGAAGGGACAAGGATTTTTTATGGGTAATGGCCTGTGAAGGAATAATCCGATGGGTGGAAATATTGTCCGCCGCCTTTTTTCTTGAGAATGAGACATGGTCAATATCGTAAAAGGGGTTTCTGATATAGGACTTACATGAGCATGTGATAATAACAGCCACCATCAGAGTGAGCTTTAAACCCAATGCAATTCCTTTTGTACCTCCTGAATTCAATATTTCAGTTACCTCTTTGTGATCAATTGCACTGAGCCGAGCATTCCCATTTCCAATGTTGCGGCTGAATTGTCTATTAGTACGTGAACTTTCTTGGTTTTTGACGAAGGATCTATGGGTTTGGAGATCTTGGCGACTGTTCCGGGATACCTGGCGCCTTCAGGCCTGAGGAACATCGCGGCGGTTCCTTTTCTTATGCGGGACAAAAACTGTTCAGGCACATTAACCACCGCATAAACCTTGCTGGTGTCAGCCAACAGGAACAACTGGTCAAAACGTTGGGCGGATTCGTACTGAACTTTGTAAAGAGTGATAATATGACCGCTAAACGGCGCCTTTACCCGGCAATTTTCAAGATCACGCAGAGCAAGGGCCAGGTCGACTTTCGCTTCATTCAATTTATGCCGGGCTATTTCCGATTCCGCCCTTGCCTTTACTAACTGACTCTTTGTGGTCGCGTTGTGGGAAAAGAGGTATTCCTGTATTTCCAAATCAGACTCGGTCTGTTTCAATACTGCCTCCAACCCGGCCAACCGTTCCTGGGCCCTTTCCGCTGCCAACTTAAACAGATCACGAGAGATCTCCAATATCACCTGCCCGCCCACAACAGGATCACCTTCCCGTACGTGTAGCTCATTGATGACCCCGGAAACTTCCGAAGAGACCACCGCTTGACGATATGGTCTAATTACAGCCGCTTCCATTGTGTATTCAGAGAATCGAGCGTCTTCACTGGGAATATTTGGGACTGAAGGGTTGGATGAGGCTGGAGATTTTTTGGAATGGTTCAGGTCATGCAAAACATTATGCGGTTTTGCAGAGTACAAGCTCGGACAACAGAACAGCACAAGGACGAGGCTCCAGATGAGCACGGCCCCTTTAATAGAGCGCATATCTTCACTCCCAGTGAATAAGGAAAAACCAATCAAAAAATAGAATTAATATATCATTATCATTAGCATAATAGAGGCATAATGTCAATCTATGCATGAAATGAACTAAAGTATAAATTTCTAATAGGAGGAGTACTCACTGGAATTATTGCAGGTCTGTCAACGCAGTAGTAGAGGACGGCATGGTTTGACCTGAGAGATTATTTACCCAGGAAAAACTATATACTAATCCCTCTAGGGCAAGGTCGGATTCTTAACCCTGGAATCTACAGCTCAAAAATAACATGTCTTCCTATGGATCTCGGCCCTAAACCAGGGATAGACGGGGAACAGGAGACTATTATCTACTCCTGTTTTGAGATGAGTTTGAAATATATTTGGAAATATCCGATAAATTCGGAGCTTCTTCTCCATTTGGTAATGTTAAAGGAATTATGCTTAAACGGTCCGCATTGTGCTGTAAAGCGCTGATGGCTTCCGCGTAATCGACGGATGAGCTGTTTCCGCGTCCATAGAATACAGTTAAGGCCTGAGATAGACCTCTGAAATAAGACCATGGAAGAGGATCGCCGTCTCCATGATCCTTTGTCATCTGTTTTCGCCATTCAGCCCATTGCCAAGCCAGCCTAAGTTCAATTTTCCCGATTTGAGAATCATCCTCATTTTTTCGCTTTTGAAGATAAGAAAGAAAGTCCCAAATCATCCTTTCGTGCTCTGGAGGCAATGTTCCGGCCTTATATCTGCCCTCGCTTATGGCCACCAAGTACCATTCAACTATTTCAGGTAGCCACACATTCGGAGTGATGGTCAAGGAAATCGCGTTAGAGGTGATCGAGTAATGTCCCGCGCTCAAGATAACCACTTTAGTAATTCCAGGGGTAAAATGCGGTTCTGTAACCTGGTCTTTACTCTGATCGCCGTTTTTTCCGAATTGTTCGGACACCTTCTCGTAGAACGGCTTGCCGGAATCATCTATTCCACCGCCTGAGGTGACTTCATAGGTAGTGGTTTTATTGTGTTGATATGTTTGCGCTGCCTGGGGCGCTTTGGCCACTGATAAGGATAACGCGGAAATCTCAGGGCCCACTAATTCCGATTCAGAGGATTGCTTACCAGGGTCAAGGGCGTCATAACCGGTATTGTGATTGTATGAATTGATACTTTTAGTAATATCTTGGGCCTTGGGAGATGAGCCTGTATCAGAAGATCGCACGTCGCTGACTTTTACGGTCCCTTTCGCGGTGCCGTCACTCCTCCAAAGCTCATATCCATTTCCGTCATCCGCGAGGAAGAATAAGGGGTTAACCCT
>CAZFJT010000426.1:0-3684 GCA_964519135.1 uncultured Syntrophales bacterium
AGCGTCCGACCATGGGAGGCCGGAATGAAATTTCATTTCATTCCGTGTTTTATTTGGCGAATTACTATATATGATCTTGATCCCCTATTGTGGGCCTCCAAAAAATCCGTAGAGATCTCCCTTTATTAAAGTATCAGGATTCCTTGTTTATATTGTCCTGACATATCCATGTTCTCAGGCACGGGGCGAGGGCGTCATTGTGTATTCTGTTTGTGCCCGCAGACCATATGGGGCCATAGATACACAAAGCGATCAATATGGGATGCATATGAGGAAATGCAGTGGATAAAAGCCGCAATGCCGGAAGTCAGAAAGATACAGATCGAGGATGATACTTTCACTGATGATCCGCATAGGGCTGTGGAATTATGTGAACTTCCGAAAGGGGTCAATATTAAGTGGTTATGCTGCGCGACGCAGGATGTGGCCAAAGAGATTTTGATGCGCATGAAAAAGGCCGTGATGATGGACTTGAGAGTAAGACAATTGACGTTAGGCGCCACAAAGCATATTAAGTGAGGAGCATTCGGGCGCCGGTGTTTCGAGCTGTAATTGTGCGTCAATATATGTTCCGTAATCAGCCTCAACGGTAAATCTTGGTTCCTGGCGCGCCATGGAAAATATTATATATTACTGGATACAATTCTGTCTGGAAGTGGTATACTCGATTAATATGATTAGTTTACTAGTCTGATGTGTTCCAAAATGACCATTGTTTGCTGAACCGTTCCAGGAGACGAAATGAAAGACACAAGACCAATATTGTTGGTAGAAGATGATCAAGTGGACGCAATGGCAGTAAAGAGAGCGGTAAAGGATCTTAACATATCCAATTCTCTTTACGTTGTTGGTGATGGAGAAGAGGCTTTGGAATATCTAAGGAATAATGAGCAACAACTTCCATGTCTTATATTCCTTGATATAAATATGCCCAGAATGAACGGAATAGAATTTCTAAGGGTCGCGAAGGCCGATAACCGTTTGAAGAGAATTCCTGTTGTGGTCTTGACAACATCAAAGGAAGATCAGGATAAATTCGACAGTTTTGAGCTTGGAGTGGCCGGATATATGATCAAGCCCGCTGACTATTTGAAATTCGTGGAAGTGGTTCGGGCTGTGGACTGCTATTGGACAATCAGCGAGACAGTCTCGGACGGCTGACGGACACGCTCAACCTCAAATGCGTCAGCCAAGGGGGAAATCTGTGAGCTGCCTGAAACAATTCCGGATTATTTCATAACACCTCCCAGGGCATAAGGCGCGATCAGCAGGGAAAATTATCCGGGTGTGCGGATTCTCAGTTAAAGGATTATAAGATCATGGATCAATCAGACTCTTCACAAGACAAAATCAAGCTTCTCATGGTTGAAGACGACTTGATTGACAGAATGGCCTTTGAAAGGATGGTTAAGGACGAAGATCTTCCCTATGACTACACCTGCGTTGGGTCAGTGGCTCTTGGAAAGGCGGCCTTAGAAGCGGATAATTATGATGTGATGGTTACTGATTACAGATTGGGAGACGGAACGGCCTTTGATTTAATGGAAGTTGCAAATTCGGATATTCCTATAGTGCTCGTGACAGGCGCTGGCGGGGAAGAGGTTGCTGTACAAGCAATGAAAAAAGGGGCTTCAGATTACCTTATAAAAGATGTTGACGGTAATTATTTGAAGACCCTTCCCATAACGGTCGGAAACACATTAAAGGCAAAAAATACCGAACAGGAGCTACAGAGGTATCACAAGGAACTGGAAAGCCTTGTTCATGAGCGAACAGAACAGTTGGAGCATAAGAACAGTGAGTACATCAAGGAGATCGAAGAGCGGAAAAAGGCTGAGGAGGCCTTACAAGTAGCCCATCAGGAGCTCAAGGCCGCGCATGACAAACTGGAGCTTAGGGTTGAGCGCAGGACTTCGGAACTTCGCAGATCAAATGAGCAGTTGTTGCAAGAGATCGGTGAAAGACGAAAGATAGAGGAGAACCTCAGAAAGAGCATGGAGACCACAGAGGCTGTTCTCAATGCGACCACCGACAGTGTGTGCCTGTTGGACGCTGAAGGAAGGTTTCTCGCTTTGAATGAGCCCGCGGCCCAACGCCTTCAGGGCGCGGTGAAAGACCTCCTTGGAGAATCATATTTCGATACGGTTCCTCCTGAGCTGGTAAATCTTAGAAAAGCCAGGTTCAACGAGGTCTTGAGAAAAGGCGCGGCCCTGCGTTTTGAGGACACATCCAGAGGAAGAGTCATGGACACGAGCATTCACCCGGTATTTGACGCGTTTGGACGCGTTGAAAGGGTGGCGGTATTCACAAGGGAGATAACCGAGCAGAAAAAGTCGCAAGAGCTGATAGTTCAAAAACAGAGGGTGGCCGCGTTGGGTGAGATGGCCGGAGGAGTGGCCCATAACTTTAACAATCTTTTGCAAGTGATAGTTGGCGCATGCGGCGCCGCCCAAATAGAGCTGGAGTTCGGTGAGATCGATTCAGCAAAACAAACCCTGGGCAAAGTGGTGGAAAGCGCTCAAACCGGCTCTCATACTGTAAAGCAACTCCAGGACTTCGCGGGTGTTCGCAGCGAAGACCTGTCCTTTGACGGCAGAGGCTTTGATTTGAGTGATTGTGTGGCCAGGGCAATAGACATGACTAAACCCCTTTGGACATCAGGCAGAAGGAAGGGATACCATCACGAGATAAGGCAAAAACTGGAAAAAGGTTGCATGGTCAAAGGCAAGCAGAATGAGATCTTTGAAGTTGTTGTGAACCTGATCAAGAATTCAGTTGAGGCAATGCCAAAGGGCGGTCTTATAGAGATCAAGACCAGTCGTGACAACTCCCACTGTTATTTGTCCGTAAAGGATAATGGGCCAGGAATAGCAAAGGAAGATTCCGCAAAGATCTTTGAACCGTTTTGGACTACCAAGGGCCTTAAGGGCACGGGTATGGGGCTTTCAACGGTGATGGGGATCATAAGCAGGCACGAAGGGGAAATAACAGTTGATAGTGACATTGGCAAGGGCGCGGAATTTATAATCAAGGCGCCTTTAGTAAAATTAAAGGATGAACTCCAAATAGGCGCGCTGACCAGTCCCGCTGATATTAAAGCGAAGATTCTTTTATTGGTGCATCTCAGAGCTGTCATAACAGAGCTTGAGGTCGGCTTGAGACAATCGGGTCATGAGGTTTTTAAGGCGCCCACTGGAACCGAAGGCCTGGAGCTTTATAAGCGTCAAGATATCGATGTGGTAATTTGCGATCTAGCCATGAGGGATCTTAATGGATGGCAAATTGCAAGGGTTATAAAGGACCTTTGTTTCAGGCGCGAGCTTCCCAAAACCCCTTTTATTTTGAGAGCAGGGGGCATGGAAGCCTTAAAGAATGATCCGAGATTGGATGAATGCGGAGTGGACAGAATAGTTCCAAGAACCCTGGATTTGCCTGGAATCCTGAAACTCATAAGAGAGCTTGTAATGGAGCGAAGGAATAACTTGAAAGAGCGGTAACGCCCAGTGGCTCACTAGCGGCGCTTCTTTCCCTTAGATGTATACTCTGGGCGCCTCAGCGTAAAAAGCCGCTATTATTGGATAAAAAACTAATAGAATAAATTGTAGTTCAAGAGCTTTAAAACTAGCTTGCCACACTATGGCCCAAAAATGCCCTGACTCGTAACACCTCAGTAATTGGGGGCGT
>CAZFJT010000427.1:0-3683 GCA_964519135.1 uncultured Syntrophales bacterium
ACCTATACCAATTCAAATAGATATATGGTGTCTTAATAGGGCCTGGCCATTACTTTTCCGGATGTCGAGCACACAAGATCTTTGCATACAATAATAACACCAAGGACAGGTAATTGCTTGGAAAGGCTGATCGGCGCTCACAGCCGTTACACATATGCCTTGCTCTTAGGTCTGGGCGTCTTATGGGGGTATAAATAAAATAGGCCGCGAATAAACGGCCTAATTATAAGTATTATATTTTTTGTGTGGTCGGGGCGACTGGATTTGAACCAGCGACCACCTGAACCCCATTCAGGTACGCTACCAGACTGCGCTACGCCCCGGTAATCCCGTTACACTATAATAAATGGATCCCTGTGTCAATCTTCATGGATATTCATACCTCTTTTTCTTGCCAAATCAACCACATGTATGCTATTCTTAGATAGAACTTTATGCGCCATAGGTTCTTATTGTTGGAGATCATAACAGTATATCACTCTCCAAAACTGAATATTTTGGTTATATACAATCATCAATCCCGGAGGGATCTATGAAAAGGACATTAATAATTTGCTTTGCCATAGTTTTGTCAATTTCCGTGAACCATTACGTATTCGCCCAAGGGGTTGGACATAGTAAGATCTTGCCGTACTCGGTGGATTATCCAATGATAAGAGCCTCCTTATACACAACCCAAGGCCCGAGTCAGCATTCAAGGAATTTTGGCGTGATTAAGGTTTTTCGTAATGATTTGGAATCCGACCTGGATGTAGGTGTGAGAGAATCATTGGACTGGTCCAAATCATGGGCGAGCTACGGTACGCTTGGCAATGGTGAAGATGTTTTTACTTTTCGAGCGGCCAGATACAGGGCGGCGCATCAGGGACGATAATCATGTGAGATATCATCTCTCTAATGAAATTGTTGATATTCGAGAATTTATCCATATCCGCGACACCTTCGTAGCTCTTTTTCGTGGGCTTGTATTTTATCGCGCCCAGCTCTCTGAGGCGCAATAATGCATTTTTGACAGTAACGGAATTCATAGGCGCGGCCTTTATTTCTTTTGAAAGATCTTTGTGTGTTTTATTAAGATTTTGAGTCATTCTCTTTGAAAAATCTTTTACCGAAACAGGGGTGCTCTGATTTTCTTCAGCAATGTCAGTCACTTTGAGATAAGTTTGCCATAGATCAATGGTCACTCCTGCCAAAGATCTTAGCGCCGTGTCTCCGGTTTCAGATATTTCTCCATTTTCAAGAATCCACTCTTGGTTTACAAAATACCTCCATGTTTCTTCGAAGCTGTCCTCTAATTTTATCAATGGGTTTACAACGATTTCTTTGAACATTATTTCATTAGCAAATTTAAACCTTTCCAGTATCTCCTTTTTTTCCATGGCCTCTGTTGCTTTGCGCAACTGGGATAAAATGATCAACGCTGCAAATGAAGAGGGCCATAAAAAATTGACCAGCGCGTTTTGGTAAAATTGCAAACTTGCCCAGTTTTGTGAATCTATTTCATATATTATACCTTGATCTTCCGAGCTGTTATCAATTTTTGTAATCAGGCCTTTATTAATAAATTTACTGATGGAATTATCTATGGCTTGATTCGGGTCCGACAAATTATCCGCGAACTCCACTTCCATGCTTTGCAATACTTTATGCAAATAATGGAACGCTTTTTTGATCTCATCCAAAGAAATCGAGCTTTTGCAAAAACATACCATACTGGCCGCTGTAAGCTCCAACGCGGTCACTACAGCAGATTTAACTATACCGGCCATAATGTATCTGCCAAATGGCTCTAAAACCTTTCTACTTTGGCTGGTCGATAAATCCTCAGGTTGTTGATCCAATAAATGATTGCAGAATTTTCTGTAGGAAATGGGTTCATGGAAACGCATATAAATCGCTCCATAGCGGGCTTTGAAAAATTTCCGAGCCCTGATTACACCCCAAATGGTCTCCTTTTCCTTTTCTTTGCCTGAAAGCTCACTAAGAAAAGACTTCTCCTCCAAAACATGATCATATCCTATGTATAAAGGAATGAATCGTAAGTCATCCACCTCTCCTCGATCCACGGTTTGCAGCAGGAATGATAGAAAACCCAGCTTTGGTTCCAACAGTTTACCTGTTCGACTCCTTCCGCCTTCTATGAAAAACTGAATATTGTACTTTTCCTCAACCAGTCCCTTAAGATAAACCTCAAAGACTTTCTTGTATAAATTTAGCCCCTTAAAGCTCCGTCGAATGTAGAAAGCCGCAGTATATTGCAACATGGGACCTATGGGCCAAAAATTGAGATTACTACCAGCGGCTGTTAAGGGGGGCATTACCTGTTTTATGAAAAGAAAATAAAGATTGATCAGATAGTCTATGTGACTCTTGTGGCAAGGCACGAAAATTAAACTGCCAGTCTGAGCCTCACGTTTGATCATTTCAAAATCGGACTCTCTAACATCAGTTTTTTCAAACAGTTTATTGATCAAATAGTAAATGATGGTGTACCACAAGCGTAGCATGAACATCTTCTGATCAGCGGCAATCTCATCCACATAGGCTTCAGCCATACCTCTGGCCTTTTCAGGGCGCATACCCTGATCTTCCACCATTTGTTTGACAGCAAGCCTTACTTTCGGATCTCTCAATGTTTTTTCTTTGATCTCAGTTCGACTCAACCTCTCAGGGCCTCTGCTTACACGTATCCTATCATTTATGGAAGCGGTCAACCTCTCCCTAAAAATCCTTGGCGCGTCCTCCCATGGAATGTCTCCTCCGAATTCCTCCATGTGTTCCAAAAGATTCATTGGGCGCCCGACCAAAAGCTCGGGTAAGATCCATTTTCTCATGGCGTTGACAATTCTGTACATTGGGCCCGGCTTATCGGTTTCTCCGAAAAAAATCTCCCAGAAAGGCCTTACTACCCGCTTTGGGCGCCTGTCGTACATGACGAATATTGGAACTATTGATATCGCGCCCTGAATCCGTCCCTGTATTTCCAGTATTGTCTCCAAGGGATCAGTTTCAGGATGGACATATCTCTGTCTGGATGTTTTTTCATCCACAAGGAAAAAGACACCAGAGCCTCCTGCTCTCAAGATGCTTGAAAGAGCCTCTGAAATCGGATTTTCCTCCAGGGGCCCGTTTGACCGGTTCTTACGGAAACGCCCTCTTAGAACCTCCCAGGTCTTGCTCGCGGACATGTGGAATCTGGATGGAATTGCAAATGCGAAATTAGGCTCAGGTAGGCCTTTTTTTCTGAAAAACCACCTCAAAAAATGAATATCATATAAATCTCTATATTTCAGAGCGTATATTACAGGTCCCTTTTCCAAGCTCCGCTTTATGGCTTCAATACCTGCGTCATCTATGTACACTTTGGAGGACAGCAGAGGCGTTAGCTTCCGCATTAAAAACGGCTCTGGACGATCGAGGACTTCAGGCAAACCTGCATATTTTTTTGATTCAAATAGATCCTTAAGGTCAGGCGCCTTGTATCGGTTATCTTTAGAGTCCTGTTCTCTCATGTTATCAACCTGGTTATCATATGATTGAAGATTCCATATCATTTAATCAGCCAATAAAGCAACTACAAGTACAGTCTAATAGTAAAGCCTCAGTTTCTTGCGGCTTGCTTCAATTATTGAAATTTCAGATGGACAATGATCTAACCTGAACAGACGTCAACCTGAAATCGA
>CAZFJT010000428.1:0-3674 GCA_964519135.1 uncultured Syntrophales bacterium
GATCGGGACTGTAGGTTGTGGCCGTATTGTCACAGAGGAGAAAAAACTTGAGGAAGAGCGTAAAAGCTCCGAGAAGGCCCTAAGGGAAAGTGAGCGGCGCTATAAAAGCCTTTTTGACGGTTCCAAAGATGGAATAGTTATCATAGGAAAAGATGGCGCCATCACTGAGTGTAATGAATCTTTCAGGAATCTGGTCGGGTATGGGCCCGGTGAAATGGTTGGCTCGGCAATTAGGGATTTGTTCCATGACTCCGCTGAATTCAAGATGATGCTCAAGAAGCTCCATAGAAATGACTCAGTAAAAGATTATAGCATCAAGGCAAAAAAGAAGAATGGCGATGTTTTAGAGGGCCTGCTTACTGCAAGTGTCAGTAGATCTCCAAATGGAGAGATTTTTGGCTATCAAGGATCACTCAGGGATGTGACCGTTCAAAAAAGACTGGAGTCCCAGTTATTCGAAGGTCAAAAGATGAAGGCCATAGGCACACTCGCAGGTGGAATAGCCCATGACTTCAACAATATATTGTACGCAATAATGGGTTACACGGAATTGGCCATAGAAGACGCTCCCAAGGACGCCAACTCCCAAAAGTATCTTCAACAAATACTCAAGGCTTCCAAAAGGGCCAGAGACCTGATTGCCCAAATACTCGCTTTTAGTAGGCAAACAGAACACGAAAAAAGACCCATGCACGTGGCGCCGATTATAAGTGAAGTGGTTAGGTTTCTAAGAGCAACAATACCCGCGAACATAGAAATCCAACTCCAATTGGATGAAGGATTGCCGCCGATAATGGGGGACCCTACCAACATCCATCAGGTCGCGATGAATCTTTGCACAAACGCGGCTCACGCAATGGGACTCAAAGGAGGGGAATTACGTATATCACTGAATTCAATCACCCTGGACTCAATTTACCTGGAGGGGGCGCGGCGCCCTTTTCCAGGCGACTACCTGCAATTGTCCATCGAAGATACAGGCCCCGGCATGTCCAAGGAAGTATTGAACAGGATCTTTGAACCATATTTTACCACCAAGGAACAGGGACAGGGGACCGGGCTTGGCCTGGCAGTGGTTCATGGCATTGTGGTGGCCCATGATGGTTTTATCAACGCTCAGAGCGACCCGTCAAAAGGTTCCAGATTTCAAGTCTATCTTCCAACAATTCAAGAAAACGTTGACGCAATAACTCCTGAGGCCGGAGTCCCTGTATCAGGGACTGAAAAGATACTATTGGTTGATGATGAAGACGCTGTTTTGGATATAGTCGAAACAATATTGATCAGGCTCGGATACAAGGTGGAAAAACGTCAAAACGGTTTGGAGGCCCTGGAGCTTTTTAAAAATGTTCCTAATAGATTTGATCTCGTTATAACGGATATGTCCATGCCAAAAATGACAGGGCTTCAACTTGCCAAACAATTACTGAGCATAAGACAGGACATACCGATAATTTTGTGCACAGGTTTCAGTGAGCTTATAAGCGACTCTCAAGCCAGATCCATGGGGATCAAGGCGATGCTCTTAAAGCCGGTGCTCAAGAATGAGCTTAGTGACGCTATCAGAAAAGCCCTTGGGGACAAGAAAGGTGACCTGGGAGATTAGCGGTTCATCCGTACCGTTTTTAAACCATTACCTGGATTTTTATTCTATTTGTAAATTTATAGGAGATGAGTCATGGCAAGGATACTGGTAATTGAAGATGACGCCCAAGTAAGAGACATGTTGAAAGAAGTCATCGAACGCTCGGGCCATGAGGTTTTATTGGCCCAAGATGGCGCAGCCGGATTGAGGGAGTTTAATCTTCACGGCGCGGACTTGATTGTTACGGATGTGGTAATGCCACAAATAGGCGGAGTTGATACAATTGTGGCGATAAAAAACCTTGATCCAAACGCCAAGATCATAGCCATGTCAGGCGGGAGCGCTGATTTAAGCGCTGAGAGTTGCTTAGAGTTTGCCGAAAGGATAGGGGCTGACAGGGTTTTCAACAAACCATTGGACAGAAAACAACTAACAAATGCTATCAATGAGCTATTAGGAAGTTGAACCTAAAGGAAACATAGAGGTATTCTTAAGGCTCAAACTATGCCCGTTTGCGTGGTCGCGGTGTTTTAAAAGTATGAAGCGCATGACTCAGCCTATCCAATGGTTTTGTGCCCTATCTCTCTGAACCGAATGCGAAACTCTGTGCCTTGATTACAATTGATCTCAATTTGACCTCGAAGTTGCTCTGTAAAGGTGGATATGAGGTCCATTCCCATTGATTGTGGATTGTCCAAGTCCACTGATTCCGGGATTCCGACTCCATTGTCCGAGACTATAAGCTCATATTCGTGATCATCAGTAGAACCCAGATAAACCCTTATCTTGCCTTCTCTTCCCTGTGGAAATGCATGTTCGAGGCAGTTGGAAATCAGTTCAGTCATCAGAAAACCCAGCGGAATGGCCGTACTGAGGCCAAATGAAACATTATCAATCTCCTGTTCCACAGTAACGGATGCGCCTATGGTCCCGTGGTAATGGATGATATGGTTCAAAAGATTCCCGATGTATTCCGGTACACTTAGATGGGCCAAATTATCCGACTGGTAAAGTATCTCATGGGCCAAGGCCATTGAGCGGATTCGGTTCTTCACGTCATCGAAGACTTCTTGGGGAGTTTTGTGGGAAAGGTATTCGGTTCGCAGGCTTAAAAGGCTGTCAACCAGCGCCAGGTTGTTTTTTACCCTGTGATGGATTTCACGGAGCAATACCTCCTTCTCCTCTAGGGATGTTTTTATTAGTTCCTGGGCCTTTTTACGCTCGGTGATATCTATAAAACTAACTACGATTTGTTCCAAATTCCCCATTCCGTCCAGTACCGGATACGCGCTGGTCAAAGCCCACGCGATCTTATCTGATTTCGGTTTTTTTATTCCAACAACCAGATCATTAACAGGCTCAAGGGTTGATAGGACTCTACTCACCGGGTAATTCTCAAGTGGCATACTGGAACCGTCCTCGTTCAGGAAATTCCATACCCGATTAGTGGACAACAGGCCCATAATTTCATCTTGAGTGAGTCCGAGCAACTCAAGCGCAAGCTCATTGCAAAGAATTATGCTCGTATCAGGGGCGTGAACCACTATACCGGCCCGCAGATTTTCCATAAGAAGACGGTATTTTAATTCACTCTTCCTGATTGCCTCCTCAGCCCTTTTTCGTTCAGTGATGTCGTGAATAATGGAAAACAGGATCTGCTTTCCACTAAAATCTACCGGAGAAGAATGGACTTCAACAGTGCGTATTTCCCCGCTGGACAATCGATGTGGGAAAACAAAATAGTTCTTATTTTCACATATGGCTCTCTGTCGTTCCAAAGCCACTTCATCCACTGGAAGCTTATTGATTTGCTGAATTTTCATCTCAAGGAGTTTTGTCTTTGTGTACCCGTAAAAACGTTCCGCGGAACTGTTCGCGTCAACTATTTGGCCGGTTTCAGGATCAATGAGCAGCATAATTGCGTCATGCCTCTCGAACATGGTCTTGAATCCACGTTCACTCTCCTTGACTTTACTGTCGGCCTCGTGCTTGTAAAGGGCGGTCTCCACAGTGCTTCTAAGTTCCAGCATTCCAAATGGTTTGCTCAGGTACCCATAAGGTTCGGTCTTTTTTGCTCTGTCCAGGACGT
>CAZFJT010000429.1:0-3662 GCA_964519135.1 uncultured Syntrophales bacterium
ATTATTATAATATAACAAGAAGTCCCTGATGGGAGTCTGGAGGCTCATAGGAAATGGCCCCAAAGAAGATTTTATTTTGCACTGATTTTTCGGAGAACTCAACTAACGCCAGGGGACTTGCAGCGGATTTTGCAGCGGAATTCTCGGCTGAACTACACATAATCCACGTGATAAAAAGCTCTCAGATCGGATATCCTGTAATTGAAGGCGAGATGAGCATGGATCTGGCGCCGGTTATAGAAAGTATTGAAGATTCTGTAAAATCAGCTCTTGACCTTGTGGCTGGGGAATGCGGAAAAAGGGCCCAATCGGTTGAAACGCATTTCACATTTGGTCATCCGGCAATTGAAATAGTCAAATACGCCATTGAAAATCAAATGGATCTCATAGTCACCGGCGCTCACGGGTGGACCGGTATAAAGAGCCTTTTGTTGGGAAGCACCGCTGAAAACATTGTCAGAAGATCCACAGTCCCGGTATTAACCGCGCCCTCCCAAGCCCGGGACGATCTAGAATCAGGGAACTAGCAATCCATGGGGCCCAAAAAGTGACAAGGTGTTTTCACCGGTTTGATTAGCCAATTCCTCAAAGCTCTTTCCCCTTATGTGTGCAACCTTTTCTGCAGTGTGAACTATTAGCGCGGGTTCATTGGTCTTGCCTCTGAATGGTTCCGGCGCGAGAAATGGACAATCAGTCTCCAAAATCAAACGATCATCTGGAATTTTGGCCACAATAGCCCTGAGTTCATCGTTTTTCTTGTATGTCACTGTCCCGGGTATGGAAATATAGAATCCCAGTTCCAAAGCTCTCCCCGCGTCATCCCAGGTTCCGGAAAAACAGTGGATGACGCCTTTTGCGTTAAAGGGAGCAAATTGCTCAAGAATATCCAGTCCCTGGTCATAAGCGTCCCGCAGGTGGATGACAACGGGCTTGCCCAATGCCTTTGCCAGATTCAGTTGATCCTTGAATACCGCTACCTGATTCTCTTTAGATGAATGATTCCTAAAATAGTCCAATCCGATTTCACCATATCCCACCACTTTGGGACCCTTTGCCATTTCCTCCATATCCCCCAGTAGGTTATCGGTCACTGAATCCGCGTTGTGTGGATGAAACCCCATGATCAGAAAGATCTCTTTGTAATCCACGGCAATAGCCGCGGCGTTTTTTGCGTCCTCCAAATCTATTCCCACACAGATCACCGCTTTAACTCCAGCATTCTTTGCTCTCTGAACCACCCCTGGAACATCTTTAACCAAAGGCGCCAATTCCAAGTGCGCGTGAGAATCTATTAGAGCCCAATTATTAGACATATTTTTAACCTCTATCTGTTCAAATCAAGATAGTAGTCATGGAGCCATTTTTTACGTAAACTCTCCAATGATCCATCATGCTGTATCTGTCTTATAAAATTGTTGAGCCAGTTCAACCAATGCGTTTCTCCAGGCTTAACCGCAAAGGCAATGGGCTCGTATGTGAGCCTCTCAAAGGAACTTGCCAACTTATCGGCTTGTTTAGCGCAATTCATTCGAATAATGAACTCATTGTCTATATAGGCCTTACATCTTTTGGACAAAACTTCTTCTATGGCTGTCTGACTGTTGGGAAACTCCCTGTAAGAGGAGTCAGGAAAAATTTCGTGAAACTCCATGGGACCTAGCCCCTCTGGGGTTGAGCAAATAAAGGTACCTGATTTATTCAGATCCTTGGAGGATCTTATTCCATTAAGCTCATCACTTCTTACCAAAAACATCCTGCCTGTTACCAGTAGAGGATCAGTAAACAAGACCCGCTTGTTCCGGTTAGAAGTAACGGTCATTGCCGACATTATCACTTCCGCGCGTCCTTCCAAAACAGTATCTATGAGGCCGCTCCATGACGTCTCCACAATCCGGACTTGAACCCCCAATCTTTTTGCGGCCATGTTTGCCAGATCCACGTCCATTCCCACCAGAACCCCGGCCTTGTTTCTCATTTGAAAGGGAGGGTATCCAGCCTGCATAGCCACCCTGAGAACCGATGTTTCTTCTATTGTATTGAGGCAGTTATTCAAATCGGGTTCTTTGGGTTTTTGGATTGGGATCGAAACAGATTCTTTGGGTTTATGAGATGATTTTTCAATTTCATTTCTCTCACATCCCCACATTGAAAGAGCTATTAACAGAGCAAATGAACCAACTATGGCGCGGAGGTTGTGTCCCATATGTGTTTTTACGCCCTCAGACCATTTGATATAGAAAGCTCTATTGTCCTGTGACGCCATTTGACGCTCAAGCTCTTTCTCTTTTCCTGTACCCTTTGAAGCCGATCCAAGTGTTCCGGCAAAGCTCCTTAAAATCCTGGGTGTCCCACTCTGTTTTCAACTTGGTTCTCTTGTTGATTGCATGTTTATAGATTCCTCCATATTTACCTAAAATCTCTTGCTGATAATCATCCAAAGCGGATTTTTCCCGCTTAACAAGAAACTTAACTACAGCCCAGCCCGCTGAATAACCTGAAAAGAGAGCCGGTCCGATTCCCGCGCCGGTTATGGGGTGCGTCAGGCCGCCCGCGTCTCCGCACAGGAGGCAATTACCGTGAACCAAAGAGATGCGCGGTCCTGAAACAGGTATCACGCCACCTGTCCTGGCAATAATACCATCTTTTATTAAGTCCATTTGTACTAGCTTACTTGTGAAATCTTTGAGCAAAGTTCCTGGAGAAAAACCTTGGCCTGGGTTCATTCCAATCCCCACATTTGCCGCGTCCTTTTTTGGAAATAGCCAGCCGTAACCTTCCCTGAACGCGTGATCAAAAAAAACAATAGTCTTGGTTAAGGGTCCTTTAAGAGGCGCCTCCACCTGGACGCCCACGAGATATCCAGGTTTGTTCAATCCAAGGTTTGAAGCGACCGCGGAGTTTGCCCCATCCGCGCCTATTATCAGTTGAGCCTTCAATCTGTGTAGCTTTCCGGCCACATTTAAGACACAATGATTATTCTCAAACCGCAGAAATTTAGCCCCTGAAAAGACCGACGCGCCTTTTACAGCAGCCGTTCTTGCCAGGTTCCGATCCATTGTCCGACGGTCAATCATGAAACCAGGAGAAATTATGGGGTCTGATAGGGGTTGATAGTTAACTAAGGTCTCCATCCATTGGACACTTTGACGCACGCATTCTTTGTCTATTTCGTATTCAGAAAGGATTCCCTTTGGAATGAATTCTCCGCAATGTGGCCTTTCCCCAAGCCTGGGTTTTGCGTCAATCAGGATGACGTCAATTTTATGGTCGGCCAATATTATAGCGGCCATTGCCCCGGCCGGCCCGGCCCCTACTACCAGAACGTCGCATTTATCCGGTATTTCCATTAATTACTCTAAGGGTCTTTTCTATTAAGTGGAGATTCAATGAGGTCTTGTTGTCAAACTTACCATTATAGGCAAGAGTTCCTTTTCCCAGGTCATAACAGGTGGTGGAGTCAAGGTTAATCAGAACGCCTTTGGCATTTATGCGTTCCATCTCCTTTTGATGTTTTGAATAAAAGGCCTCGCAACACGAGCCCACATAGAGCCCAACTTGATTTTTACACTTTGCGCTCAGGATCTCCATAAGGTGTTCAAAGCTCTGTATGGTGTAAGGCGTCATACCAAAATCACGCGCGATGTTCATGGACTCCCCTATTT
>CAZFJT010000430.1:0-3640 GCA_964519135.1 uncultured Syntrophales bacterium
AGCCAGTCAGTTATTGTCTGTAGCAGAGGAACCTTTAGGAACTGTCCTATGGTGGCTGGGAAAAATATAAGTGACGAAGCGAAAATTGGAGGTATAACACCCGCTGTGTTCACCTTTAGGGGCAAATGCGTGCTTTGCCCACCATAAACTCGCCTTCCAACCACCCTTTTCGCGTATTGAACAGGTATCCTTCTCTGTCCCCTTTCAACATAAACAATTATGCCGATTACACCAACCATTATCGCCAAGAGCAGCAATAGAGTCAAAAATTGCAGATCCCCGGTCTTTACCAACTGTATGGTGTCACCCAACGCGGAGGGCATCCTGGCCACAATGCCCGCAAATATAATAAGCGATATTCCGTTGCCGATTCCTCGTTCAGTAATCTGCTCACCCAGCCACATCAAAAAGGAAGTTCCTGCAGCAAGGGTGATCATGGACAAAAAGATGAAGGGGATGGGTGACATGTGAACGAGCCCTTCACTCCTGGTCAAACCGATACTGATCCCCATTCCCTGTATCAAGGACAATACAACGGTCCCATACCTGGTGTATTGGGTGATCTTTTTCCTACCGGCTTCGCCTTCTTTTTGTAACCTCTCCAAGTGAGGGACTACCACCGTAAGAAGCTGCAGAATAATGGATGCGCTTATGTAAGGCATTATTCCGAGGGAAAATACCGAAAAATTCTCCAAAGCTCCGCCGGTGAACATATCTACAACACCAAAAAGAGTTTGCTGCATCGAGGCGAACAGCTCTTTGAGTTTGGCGCTATTGATACCCGGAGTAGGGATGTGGACGCCCACGCGGTACACCAGGAGCATCAGGAGCGTAAATATGACTCTTCTCTTAAGCTCCGGTATCTTTGCTATATTGACGAATGATCCTAACACCTGGCGTTACTCCCTAAGAATTGACATTGTGACAAAAAAATCTCACCTACCCGGACAGCTCAACAACTGATCCCGCCGCGGCCTCAACTTTCTCCTTAGCCGCTTTTGAGGCTCGATCCACTTTTACCGTATAAGCGCTGCTCACTTCTCCTTGTGAAAGCAATTTTATCGGTCCACTACGCTTGACTAGTCCGGTTTCTCTGAGCAATTGGGATGTTATCTCTGTTCCAGGATCGAATCTGGCAAGGTCCTTGACATTAATGACGTTGTAAGCAACCCTGAATTTGTTATTAAAACCTTTCTTTGGAAGTCGCCTCTGCAAGGGCATCTGTCCGCCTTCGAAACCAGCGCTGATAGACGCGCCTGAGCGACTCTTCTGACCCTTGTGGCCCTTTCCGCAGGTTTTACCCCATCCTGAGGCTTCACCTCGCCCAACTCTTTTTCGGGCTTTCTTTTTATCACTTCTCTTCAGATTCGATAGATCCATCGATATCTCCAGTTATTGTCAATGCCCCAGTGAGGCGTCAAATTATCTGAGATTTCAGTCCCTGGAATGCTCCTCAACTTCCACCAAATGCTTAACCTTGTAAATCATACCCCTTACCGCGGGGGTATCTTCCAAGGATCTGGACTGGTTGAGCTTCTTTAAACCCAATCCAAGAACGGTGTCCCTCTGCCTTTTGTTGGAACCGATTACGCTTTTTTTCAAGGTGACCTTAAGCATCGGCCTGTTTCTCCTCTTCCTCAGCCGTGTCCGCTTCTGCGGTGGACTTGCCGAGTTTTTCAGCCACCTGCTCCCTGGTGCGCAACTCAGTCAAGCCGTTCATCGCGGCCTTTACCACATTGTGGGGATTATTGGTGCCTATACACTTTGTAAGTATATCCGTAACTCCCGCGGCCTCCACAACAGCCCTGACAGGTCCGCCGGCAATAACACCAGTTCCTGAGTTTGCAGGTTTCAAAACGACTTTTGCCGCGCCGAATCTGCCAATTACTTCATGCGGAATCGTCCCATTTATAATTGGAACATCCAACATTTCGGACTTGGCCCTTTCAACGCCTTTTCTTATGGCTTCAGGCACTTCGTTGGCCTTTCCCAGTCCGTAGCCGACCTTGCCCTGGCCATCTCCAACCACAACTATTGCGCTGAAAGAAAAGCGTCTACCACCCTTTACGACCTTGGCCACACGATTTAGGTGCACCACCCGGTCCTTAAGTTCAGATTCGCCTGTAACCTCGGATCTACTCAGCAAGCGCTTTCTCCTCTCCCTGGTATCCTAAAAGTCAAGCCCTTCCTCACGAGCGCCATCAGCGAGGGCCTTGATTTTTCCATGAAACAAATAAGGTCCTCTATCAAAAACGACCTTTTCCACATTCTGCTCTTTTGCCTTTATGGCTATTCTGCGCCCAACCTCCCGGGCCGTGTCCTTTGTGAAAGCTGCGCCGGATTCTTTCCTTAAACCCTTTTCCAATGTGGAAGCAGCGCAGACAGTGGCGCCGGTTGAATCATCAATTATCTGAGCAAATATATTCTTGTTCGACCTGTGAACTGACAATCTCGGTCTTTTTCCAGCCTTCTGAACCTTAAATCGGATCCTTTTGGCCCTTTTTTTCCGAGACTGTTGTCTTATTATGTCACCCATCATCGTTCCCCTTGACCATAAAATAGCCTTTGCCAAAATTGCCTTTGCCCAATTTGCCGCTTCGCACGGCCCGATCATTCGACCGGGCTTCAGAGCTCAAGGTAGATTACTTATCCCTTACTTGGCGCCGGCCTTTCCGACCTTGCGGCGCACCTGCTCGCCCACATATCGGATTCCCTTTCCGCTATATGGCTCAGGCTTACGCACCCGCCGGATTCGAGCCGCCAATTCTCCCACACGCTGCTTGTCAATTCCCTTGACGTGTATGACATTATTCTTTTCAACTTCGATTGAAAGTCCTTCAGGAGTTTCTATTACCACAGGATGAGAATATCCAACGTTCAATGTAAGTTTCTTACCATCATATTCCGCCCTGTAACCTACTCCCTGCACTTCGAGCGATTTCTGGAAACCCTGGGAAACACCTACAACCATGTTGTTTATGAGGCTTCTCATGAGACCCTGCATCGCCCTGTTTTTTCTGGTTTCATTTACAGGCTTGACCCGGATCACACCATCCTCTATCTCGAGCTCCACCTGCGGAACCAAACTGGTGTTAAGGGTTCCCATCGGTCCCTTGACCTCCAGCGACGGATCCTTGTAATCTATCTGGACTTTGTCCGGCAATTCTATTGGGGCCTTGCCTACTCTGGACATTATTGATACTCCTGAATCCTGCTCGCTACCAAACGCTGCAGAGCACTTCTCCGCCTATATGACGTTTCTTGGCTTCCCGGTCGGTCATGATCCCTTGGGAGGTGGACAACACTAAAATTCCCATGCCTCCTCGGCTCTTAATATGATGATCATGCCCCACATACACGCGTCTACCGGGCTTGGAGACCCTTTGGAGACCGTCAATAACGCTCTGACTATCAGAGTTGTATTTCAGAGTCACCTTTAGAACGCCCTGTTTATTGCGAGCGGACCTAATAACTTTATATTTCTTTATATATCCCTCTTCCCTGAGGATTTGGGCCACCCCAATCTTCAGGTTGGAGGCTGGAATGTTCACCTGGTCTTTGCGCGCTTGTATCGCGTTTCTGATGCGAGTCAACATATCCGCCACAGGATCAGTCATACTCATTTCTAGGATCTCCTACC
>CAZFJT010000431.1:0-3630 GCA_964519135.1 uncultured Syntrophales bacterium
AAGAGCGGCCACACTGGAAACCAATGTCTCCATCATCTCAGTCTCTTTTTCGATATCTGCTATTTGGGTCACGTCCCCCATTAGATAAGGCTCATGTTGTATCTGACGAGTCATGCGAATTCGGCAAATACCGTCGGCTATGGCCTTGACCCCTCCACCGTCCAGTCTCACCACCTGTTGTATCCTTGCAAGTGTTCCAACAGCGCATATTTCTTCCCTGGAAGCTGTGAGGCGATTAGCGGGTCTCTGGAAAAAAAGACCAACAGTGTCATCACCACCTACCAATGATTCGGCCAGCTTAACTACCCTGGCGCCTTTAAGGTAAAGCGGAACCATGACATTGGGAAACACGACCATATCGCGCAATGGAAGTATTGGCACTACAAGCGGGGATTCACCCTTAAATCTAGATGATTTCATAGCAACGACACACCCATACCCTGAAGAAGTTACATTTAACTTGTTCGGATTCTATTTGTCCTGGATGCTGCTAACATACCTGATTTTACTGGAAAAGTCAATTGAAGATGTGGGCCGGGGGCCAGGCGCCAAGCGGGTTTTGTGGTAAATTTAATTTATTATAACAATCTATTATTAAGAAAATCTAAACCTCGGAAAACATCCAAAAAACATAGTGAATAGATCACAAACCTTTCCTGGAAATGAATATCTTCTCAAGAATGCCCTGGCGGGGCTTATCGACCTTTTCCCTCCACAAATCAACTAGATATGGATCCCTGAAAAGCACGTCATCCGGCTCTTCTGATCCGGACCTTGCCAGCTCCTCCATTAAAAGACGCGCTTTACCCTGTTCCAATGGCATTGATGGAGATATGAGTATTGGAGATATTTCCGAAAACTTCTCCAGTCTATCCAGGTTGCGGATTTCCCATATCACTCTTGCAGGATAGCCTGGATCGTTAATCAGTTTGTTCAGATTGTTTGATATGGATCCATCTTCTAAAATCACGTTAATTGAAGGGCTGACAACAGAATCCCGACCATAGAGCGTTGAAAAGTATTTATTCACATAAACCGACGGTTGATGGCCCGCCTCCAAAAGCCTTTCCAGCACATGGCGCGAAGGTGGTCTTTGGAATTCCATGACTATTTCAATATGGCAATGGGGGTTTTGCAGAGTCAATTTCTCGGTTATCCAGGTCATCCGGTCCTGGGATTGCGCCGGGTCTTCTCCTTTGAACCAAAGAGTAAAAAAATTTGAAATCCTCTCGGTCATCAGGTCTACTATTTCGTTATCAGGCCCATTTTCCACGAGATCAATTATCCATTTGCTGATCCATATTTCATCGGATGGGTCCTCTACCACTGCTTCACCCATATCCACAAGGCTTGGCGCGGGACTATAATCCATTGTTATGTCCAATTCCTTCTCACACTCTAGCAGGGCCCGTTGAATGTCCCCTTCCCGCCATGTGGGAGAACTGTGGGCGTAATAAGGCGGCCTTTTATCAAACTCGATTCCAAGCTCTTTGGCCCTTGACCTGAACTCAGTCCCAGGCAGAATTGAGAGAGTGAATGGATTAACGGTTGAATAGGCGCTGTTTTCCTTGAGCCAGTTCAAAGTTTTATGAACACCCTCAATGGAATCCTTTGGAAGACCAATTATTATACCTGTGGTCACCTCCACGCCTTCATCTTTGAGGTTTTGAGCGGCCTTTGCCGTTTTTGGGAGATCAGTTTGTCTGCCGGCGATCTTAAGGGCCTCTTTGTTGACGGTTTGCAGACCGATTTCAACGGATTTGAGGCCAGCTTGGGCCAGGAGCGACACATCTTCTTTAGTTAACATGTCCGCCCTGAGTTCAGAGTGAATCTTGATGTCCTTATGTTTTCTCCATTCCGATAAATCTCTGAGTATTTCCTTGAATCCCGGACGCGCGTTGAATGTGGGATCCATTAGATATATTTCCTGAACATTGGACTCTTTGGAGTACAACACCTCCCATAACTTGTTCAGATTCTCCCTTGAACAAAGCCTGACGCCTGAAAACGTCTTATGGTAATAGCAGTACGCGCATTTGAACGGGCATCCTCTCATGGTTTCAACAAACGCGGTTCCGTGTCTCCCAGGGACGATGGCGCCAGACACATAAGGATTTTGAGCGGATTGCAGATCCCACTTAGGACCAGGCTCGGTATTTAATTTCAAGATCCCCTTTTCCTTATAAAAAGTTGAAAAAGTGTCATGACAGTTGATTCCTGAAACAACAGGCGCCAAAAGAGCCCCTATAACAGCCTCCCCTTCTCCGAATACGCCCGCGTCGATCGCAGGATGCTCAAGGATCCATTCATTGTCTATTGTTACTTCAGGCCCGCCTACAATAACTTTCAGATCAGGAATTCGGGCCTTGAGCCTTGAGGCCAGGAAAAGACTTCTCTGGGAGTTCCATAGATATAGAGTGAGGGCAAGAACAGATGGTCGCATTTCAAGAATGACCCTCTCAAGGGCCTTGTCTCCGGCCATGTCCAGAATATGGGGCGTTAGTATCTCTGTATCAAGGTAATCATATCCCTTACTTTTTAGAGCGGTAATCAAGTAAGCGGACGCCAAGGGAACATTGACCTTTTGATCGGCCAATGAGAAAGTTGGAGTTGGAAGCTGCGCAAAGATTATTTTAGACAAATCATTCTGTTCCATTTGAGTTTGTGCGAGGTTGACGCTCGTATTGTTGCTTGGGCCTTTAGTTAAGATTAAGTTTTTCCTTTTTTTGACATGAGTCTACAAAAAAGAGGTCGATAATGATAGAATCCATTGAATCTGAAGAGTCCACTCCATGGGAAACATATTTAATACTAACGAATGGTCGGGGTTTCAAAGCTCATGCCGCGCATATTGATCGTAGATGATGAAGCGGACATAAGATCTTTAGTAAAGGAAATATTAGAGGTCAGCGGGTATGCCGTAGACGAAGCCCAAGACGGCAACGCCGCAATGCGAGCAATGGAACGCGCGAGAGCGGATCTTGTTATAACCGACATGCTCATGCCGGATAAAGAAGGGCTTGAGACCATGCGGGAGATTCGGAGCGGGTTCCCTGGAGTGAAGATCATCGCAATATCAGGGGGCGGGCTCATAGGGCCGGAATCCTACCTCACACTCGCAAAGAGCCTTGGCGCGGATCGAACCTTTACCAAACCTTTTGATTTGAACGCGATCTTGCAAGCCATAGAGGAACTCATTGGGCCTGGTGACGTTTAATTCTTTTTTGAGCCTAATATCCATCTCGTAAAATCATATTTATGAAGCGGCGCCAAGCTACTTCCAGAGATTTCGTTTGACTATTATTGAATATTATGATTGTATTTCTATAAATTTCTATAAATTGTTGAATTGTTTTGATTGGCCTTTGAGCCTGTCTATTTTTTTGTTGTAATTTGTTTAATGAGAGGGTCTTGGATCATGGGAGTCGCACGCCTAATTAAACCACTATGCCCTTTAGTCTTAATATTTGTTTTTTCCACTGTCAATACAGCCACCGCACAATTTGACCTTTCCAGTATTCCATATTATTCCAAGTTTGCCGCGGGCCAAAATATAACAGGAAAGGTTTACACAGGATACTTCCGCAATGAAGTGGGCTTTGGCGGCAGCTTGAAGAATCCTGTGGAAGG
>CAZFJT010000432.1:0-3611 GCA_964519135.1 uncultured Syntrophales bacterium
GTCTGACTCAGGATTCGCGTACCATGGGCCGAAAGAGGTTAAATCAATATCTATGGACAATAATGTTCCTGTGTTTTCCTCTAGAAAGCAATAATGGTCCGCGACGTGGCCGGGGCTATGGATCGCCCTTAATTTAAACTTTCCAAGATCAAGGATATCGTTATGGCTGTACCTCGCGTCAGGCTCTTTCAAGGCCCTGACCCCAAAGATCTCTCCCACCAACCAGGCCCAATGGGCGCCGTCTTCTATGTTCCCTGTGAATCTTGCCCCAAGGTCATGGAGATCGTGGACAGATTCAGGGGTTTCCTCTGGTAACAACAAGCGTCTGTCGGAAAGTTTATACGCGTACCTGATATGATCAGGGTGGGAATGGCTTATGACAAGACTGTCGATCCTATGCCTCTGATCCACCTCCTCAATGCGCTCAATTCCTATGCCTGCGTCCACAAGGATCGTTTCATCACCAACAAGAAGAGCGCCGTGGGATGATGGAAATCTGCCCTTGTTTTCCCCATAAACAAAATAAAAGCCATCGGCTATTTCTTGTAAAATACCGTTTCCCTGTGCTGAGCTTTCTTGTCCCTTTATATTCAAACCTTAGAATCCCCGTTAACAGCTTCAATTCTCCCGGCCCTTATCCCTTGAATCAGATCCGCCATTGTTTCAACCTCGTCAAAGAACCTGGTCGCGTACGCCCCCAATTGGTATATCTCATGGGCGTCACTTCCCCCTGTCATGGGAATACTCAAGTTCTCCGCCGCGGCCCTCACCTTTTCCCTGGCGATATTGTCATGGGACGGATGGAGCAATTCAACAGCGTCCACTCCCAAATGGTAAATATCATCACCTGCCCCATGATAACCCACGCCCAACCTGGAAGGCTTAAATGGATGCGCGGCAATGACCAGCCCGCCCTTATCATGGGCTTCATTCACCAGATCCTTTGCCAAGCCCCTTGTCCCCAGGCTCTCATCAAGGCCGAATATTAGGAAGTCCTGTCTTTTGCCCATATCCATGCAAGTAACTTCCTGACCGGCCAGGATCAGGATCTCTCTTTTTGCAGCTTCTTCCTGTAGAGGCTCAAGTTTCTCAGGTTTCCACAATATACCGTGCTCAGTCAAAACCAGGCCGTTGACCCCTGAATTAACAGCCGCGTCAACCAATTGATCAGTCTCTATTGAGCTGCAACCAGAGTACCTTCTTGTATGGACATGTAAGTCAATGATCATGGTATTTCTGTAATGGTTCCTATGAGAATACCGTCTCGGTTATGTTAATTCAATAGGTTGGTATCAATGAGTTTACATAATATCTTGATAGCGCTAAAAACCGAATTCTCATTGTTCGTTGTGCTCGGACCCCGGGCATGGAGGTTCATCGCGCCCCCTACTTTGTATGATTTAGAACAAAATATCATATTTTTCGATTTTGTACTCGCGCGATATCGCGTATGATTTTAAAAAGTGATTGCAATGGTTTCTAATTATGTTATTGCCTGTTTCCCTGACACGAGAAGAATCCAGAGTAATCGCCTATGGAGATCGTGAGGTCATTGTATAGGTTCTGCTTCAACTCAGCGCCACGATAGATCAGCTCAAGGCGAGAGGCGCTGAATTGGAACGACAAATGGCTATGCTGACCAAGGACTCTTCCAATTCCCCAAAGCCTCCTTCTTCTGATGGGCCTGGTATTAAACCTAAAACACAGGTCTCCAAAAAGAGTGGTAAGAAAAAAGAGGAGGCCAACCAGGTCATACGGGAAGCAATAGAAAGCTTGCTCCAGTTGAAGATGTTGACTCGATATTTCAAATATATCCAGACAGGCGCGATCATTGTGGCGCAGATTTCACAGAGCATGACTCAAAATGCCAGCCCACCCGCAAACAGTGGAGACGTCAAGTAATAGACAGCCCTGAACCAAAGCCGGAGGTAACCGAATATCAGCTAATATGTACGCGATGCTCTTGTGGTTCAGAAACATGGGCAAAAGCGCCCGATGTTGCTAAAACTGATTTTGGACCTAGTAAAACTGGCATGGTCTGTTTACGTTTTTGAAAAATATGCAAGTCCAGCCGACGAATAATTCCGCTGAAAGAGCCCTAAGACCTGCGGTGCAATGGAGAAAAATATGCTTTGGGAATCAGTCGGATCACGGACTCTTTTTAACAGAAAGACTGCTGACTATTACAAGAACATGTATTCTAAAAAATAAAAATCCCTTCCAGTTCATTATTAAGTCCATTATATCCTATAGATGCGGTACAAAAGCCCCTTCTATTATATAATGTCACGCTGAACGATTAAGAAAAAACAATTTATTTGACATTCCCAAAATAATAAATTACTATTTGATCAATTAATCAAAGATATCTCGGCCAGTGAGAACACCAGTGAGAACACCAATGAGAACACCAATGAGAACAAAAGAATCTGAAAGACTAAAATTAAAAGCCGATGTATTCAAAGCAATGGGGCATCCAGTAAGGCTGGGGATAATAGAGCTTATCTCAAAGGGTGAATTGTGCGTCTGCGATATCGCGGAATATGTTGGAGGTGATATGTCCAATGTTTCCAGGCACCTTTCAGTGTTAAGACAAAACGGTATAGTCAAGGACCGCAAGGAAGGGTTGAAGGTTTATTACAGATTGGCAATGCCATGCGCTGTGGATTTCACCAGATGTGTTGAAGGTGTATTAGCCGGTCGTGAGCGTGAACTGCAAGCAATAATGGGTGGAGCGTCATAACTTCACAATTCCTTAATCTTTTTCACCTGAATCGACCATTTGGGAGCATTGTTTTCATAGACCCTTAACAAGCTATTGTAATAACATCTATTTGATTTTTTGATCAAATATACAAATAGGGAGCGAATGGTCATGGAACCATCGACAGCCTCAACAGAACCTGAAGAGGCAATAGAAGACACCAGAGGGGCATTGGAAAGACTAAGAGAATTCTGGGAAGAATCAATCTGGAAAGACGAGTGGAAGCCGCTTGCAATAATAGTGGCTGTTTTTCTGGCCTGTTTCTATCTCCCAATAGAATGGCCGAGATTTCAAAACGCTCTATTGGAATCATTGGCCCTTGTGAAATGGTATGCCAGGGAGCATGTCCTTTTATGTCTGATTCCTGCGTTTTTCATTGCAGGCGCGATTGCGGTTTTTGTGAGCCAAGAGGGTGTCATGAAATACCTGGGGCCGACAGCCCCACCGTGGATATGTTACCCAGTGGCCTCTGTGTCAGGGAGTGTGCTCGCAGTGTGTTCATGCACTGTTTTGCCCCTGATCGCAGGACGTTGGGGAAGGGGCGCTGGGCTTGGGCCGGCCACAGCGTTTCTCTATTCCGGACCGGCAATAAATGTATTGGCCATAATTCTCACGGCAAGAATTCTGGGGCCTGAGATGGGCTTGGCAAGGGCGATCGGCGCGATAGTTTTTAGTGTTTTAATCGGCGCGTTAATGAGGGTGATTTTTCATAGAGAGGAACAAGAGAGAGCAATGACTGCGGGTATGGGCGCCGCCCGCTTAAATGACGATATCAGACCACTATGGCAGACGGTAGTATGTTTCGGTGTAATGGGTCTGATTCTTGTATTCGCCAATTGGGGCAAGC
>CAZFJT010000433.1:0-3611 GCA_964519135.1 uncultured Syntrophales bacterium
TCCACAAAATCATGGGACACTGTGTATGAGCCTTTAAACTCAGCGATAACATCCTTGTCGCCCACCAGCATGGAGGCTGAAGCGTCTCCGAACCACATCTCATAAAAATACGCGGGCTTTGTTTCTCTTTTGTCTGTGGCCACCACAAGGGCCTGCTTGACTCCACCATGGCCCACTGAATTCAGAGCGTTGATCAACCCTGTAGTCCCCGCCCTGAGGCAGGAAGTCACATCCTGGGCCAGCATATCATCCCTGAGATTCAGGGCTGTTTTTACGACACCAGCGTTTAATCTGTCCTGAAAAGGTAGTGTTGTGGAACAGAGGTATATGGAGTCCACCTTTGATTTGTCCATGCCTGTGAGAGCGTCCTTTGCCGAAGCCACAGCCATGGTTATACCGTCCTCGTCCCAGTTGCAGAATGATCTTTCCCCCTGGGCCACCATTACAATGGCCGGAGCGAACCATCCCATACTTTGAAATATGCTCATGCGGTTCAATCTTAACCGCGGAATATATCCACCATAGGAAACTATACCGATCATGATAGGCTCCCCTGCTCTTTAAAACTTGAAGAGTTTCTCGATAAGCTGTGATTTCATCAGGTCGCCTTCGATCTTGAGCTTACCTGAAGTGTACGCCTGCATCGCGTTGAGTTTACCGCTCATCAACGATACGAAATCATCGTCAGACATCAATATGGTCGTTGTGGGGCTGGAATGAGCGCCTTCATTGCATTCACACCCGCCATCCTTGATTATCACGTGCCAGTCTCCACCCTGCGGCCCACTTATCTTGAATCCGAACACCACATCCACTCCCGCGGCCGCGTCCGGCTGGAAGGCGTTTGGCAAATTCTCGAATATCTGGGACACTGTGATGGCCGGACCCTCATCCTTTGGCGCGGCCTCAGCCGGCTTTCCTGAAAGAGCATTGAGCATCATTCCAAGGGCTGCTGTCACGTCACCGCAAGTCTCCGGGTTATCGAGGGAATTGATACTTGACATCACACCGGCCACATCTGCGGGTGACGCGAAATCTCCCTCTGTTTTTACAACCGCTCCAGGTCCGGTCATCATTGCCACTCTATTGAAGTATCCCATGCCTGCGTTATATAACTCCCCTGTAACAGGACATTGTTCTGAACTCAGATATGTCACAAGAGGAGTCACGAACTCAGGCGCAAGTTTCTCAAGCATATCAGGCGGTAAAATGTCTTCGGTCAGCCTGGTCCTGGCTACGGGCGCTATTGTATTGACCTTTATGTTGTGCTTTTGGCCTTCGATCTTCAATGTATTCATAAAGCCCACGAGCCCGAGCTTTGCAGCTGAATAATTGGTTTGGCCGAAGTTGCCGTAAAGTCCGGCGGCTGAGGTAGTTAGGATAATCCTGCCGTACCTTTGTTCACGCATCTTGACAAAAGCCGGCCTTGTCACATTATAAGCCCCGTCCAGGTGAACCCCGAGAACTGCGTCCCATTCGTCGGCCGTCATCTTGGCAAGGGATTTGTCCCTTAAAATACCCGCGTTGTTTATAACTATGTCCACCCTGCCGTAAGTGTCGATAGCTGTCTTCACTAGGGCTTCGCCCCCTTCAGGGGTCGCTACGGAGTCATAATTCGCGACAGCCTCTCCACCGGCTTCCTTGATCTCAGCCACCACCTGATCCGCAGGCGCCTGGGAACCTTCTCCTGAGCCGTCCCTTGCCCCGCCGAGATCATTCACCACCACCTTGGCGCCACGCTTGGCCAATTCCAGCGCGTAACTTCTGCCAAGACCAGCCCCTGCGCCGGTGACTATCGCCACCTGGTCATCAAAGCGAATCCAGCCCTGCTCCTGGCGTTTCTTGACCTCATCCGCGCTTACCCATTCCACTATTCCCCTGTCAATGGCCACTTCACCGGTTTCCCCATTCAATGTCCTGAATAGGGCCTTGCCTTCTTCAAGCTTCCATATCTGGGTCTTTACAGGTGTTCCAGGGTACAAAGGTCTTGAGAAACGATTCCTGAAACGGGTCATCCTTTCGGGCTCGCCTGGGAAAAGATGTTTTATCACCGCCCTGCAAGCGTAACCATGTGTACAAAGGCCGTGCATGATGGGCATCTCGAATCCGCTTCTCTTCGCGAAATCAGGATCAACGTGCAGCGCGAAAATATCACCTGAGAGCCTGTAAATAAGAGGCTGATCCTTTGAAGGAGAATCCTCTTCCTCGAAATCAGGAGGCCTGTCAGGGAATTCCACTTCTTCCTTAGGGGAATCAGGACCGCCAAACCCACCGTCCAGTCTGGCGAATATGGTGGTTATCCCTGTGTAGAGCTTCTGCCCGTTTGAATGGTATGTATCAGACTCAGCCACAACAAGGGCGCCTTTGTCCTTACCCTTGTCATATATATTGGCTATTTCCCCTTCAGTTATAAGTTCTCCCTCAACAGGTATCGGATTATGGAAGATCAGATCCTGCTCTCCGTGTAAAACCCCGGCCAAATTGACCTGGGCGCTGATCCCCGCCTCAGCGAGGAATTCGAATATGGCCGCTATTGAGAAGCTTGGTATAACCTTCAGCTTAGCCTCATAGCAGTACTCCAATTCGTCGAAACCAGCCCCCACTCCAAGGGCGTACAGCACCACATCCTTCCAGCCGTACTCCTTTTTCAAGGGACCGATCTTTTTCCCGACGCTTTCAAAATTTAAGGCCATCGAGTTCCTCCGTTAAGAGTTTATGCCCACTGGTTTGGTTTAGCCCTTGTAGGGCCCATTACCTGTATTGATCAAACGCTGGTATGAGTAGGAACTTCAAAGTTTCCTTCACTCCTGAGAGGTAATCCTTGCTTTCTATATCGAGCATGGAACGGAAAAAACCTTCTCCTGAAACGAAGTTGTGCATTGAGTTCATCATGGCCAGCACCTTCATACTAACCGCCACAGGGACCTTGGATTTATCTTTGCAAAGCCCCATGGACTTGGCTATATCGCCTATCAGTTCAGGCACTCTGAAATCCACCATGGATTCGTCTCTGGTCTTGCCAAAGTACCTGAAAAGAACCAGGTTAGAGATCTCAGGCCGCTCAAACAGAAAATCCACGATCATGTCGATTGATATCTCCATGCGCCTTGCCAGAGGAAGACCGTGGATCTTTTTTTCCACCTCCACCAGTTTGAGCCTGAGGTCTTCATTCACATCCTCCGCGACGGCCTGATAGAGATCGCTCTTTTCCCCCCAATGGTAATAAAGGGTTGATATATCAATTCCCACCTCGTCCGCGATCATCCGCGTGGTGGCGCCGTGGTACCCATATTCTCCGAATATTATTCTGGCCTTGGAAAGGATCTTCCCTTTTGTGGAATTAGGGTCTTTCCTGGCCTTTTCAAGAGGTGTTGCCATCAATTTGTTCCATCTAATACTTCCAACATCTGCTGGAATTTATGGACCCAAATCAAGTTAAAGTCAAGAAGAAATGTATGGATTCACTTACGCGCGGCTTTGCTTCCTAAGCGTATATGAAACGTGATAGTAAAGGTCATCACAAGCAGCCCTTACTGAACTATGGCTTTCAGCCACAGGCGGCGCCGAGCCTGTTGGCGTGAGCTCCGATTCGCTATGTTTTATTCGCAGGC
>CAZFJT010000434.1:0-3607 GCA_964519135.1 uncultured Syntrophales bacterium
GGACACTACAGGTAATGAACCGAGCCAAAACAGCCATAAAGGCTTTAGAAACATTTGGTAACCAATGCCGTTCATTCATGGAACAACGAGCCGGAAATGTTAAGAGCCAAATATAAATCCTTTAAGAGCCGTAATATTGGAAGTATCTTCCTGGCGCTATTCATGGCCCTATTGATTTGCCTGTTCAGTGAGGTGGGTTCGGCTGCGCCCATTGGACATATACCCTTTGGTTCCATAAGGTTTGAAGGTTGTTTTAGCAGAATGATGGGCAGGATGGCCTTTGGGGTTACCCAAGCGGCTCAATCAGGCTCCTTAACGGATTTCAGAACCGATCTGGGACTGCCTGGAGACAACCGAACCTGGAAGCTCACCGCGGCAGTGAGGCCATTGGAACATCACTTGTTGCGGGTTTACGGCGCCGCGCCTGAAAGGTATAGCGCTTCCAAGATCATACAAAGGGACATTGTCACAAGAAACGCAACCTACACTGAAGGGACTTCAATAAGCTCGGAACTTAACACCGCGCAATTCGGATTCGGATACGACCTTGACTTCATACTCGGTCCAACATGGTTTGGAGGGTTGAACGCGGATTTGAGATACCTCCATCTAAAGAGTTCTTTAAGCTCCTCTGAGACAGGCCTGGGAGATACCATATCGGTCAGTGAGGCGATCCCATGCCTTGGGGCCCATATGGAGACCATATTGCCCATTGGTTTCGGTCCCATAGGTTTTGCAGGTGGAGCTAGAATGACCTATGGAATCAATCCGGACTTTGCCAATTACATCAATATCTCAATTGGTTTATCCGCTGATTTTCGTTATGCGAGCAAATTTCTGATGGATATGAGGGTGGGATACAGATTCGAATCATTTAATTGGAGCCAAACCATAGACACAGGCAGGGCCATGGAGATGGAGAGAGACGGGATCTGCTTCTCTTTTTCAGGGGCTTTTTAACCTTTTGGGTTTAATTCCATTCAGCACAGGCAAAACATAACGAGCAAGAATATTGATTATGGCTTTGAAAATAAATACAAATAGTAGATTAAAGAAATTATTAGGGCCAATAGCCATAACCCTGGCGACTTGCATGACCTTTGGCTGTGTTATCCCTCCCCATAGGGTGGTTGTAAACGAAATCCCGGCTAATATAGCCTGCCAGGTAACAAAGTATTTTCCTCTCAGGCATTACAGGCTCTCATCAGGGGACGTGCTGGAGATGGTATACATGTTCCTGCCGGCCACTGACAGGCAAGAATACAGAATACAGGCCGAAGATCAGCTTGATATTGAGTTCAACTTTCACCCTGAGCTAAACAGAACCGTGCGAGTGAGACCTGACGGCGGGATAAGCATACCCAGAAAAAAAGATGTAAAAGTATCAGGTATGACGGCAGGCCAGGTTAAGGTAATGCTGGAAAAGAATTATTCCGACCTGCTCAAGGAGCCTGAGATAACGGTTACTGTAAGGGAGTTTCAAACAAAGAAGAACGAACTCAGGGCCGCAATATCCACAGGCGCCAACGGCCAGACCCGACAAATCCCTATTGATCCGGATGGCCAAATCGCTCTCCCCATGATCCCGGCTGTAAGGGCCACTGACAAGACCGTGCCGGAACTGAACCAAGAGATTAATAATATTTACGCGAGACTGGTAAAAGGCGTGAAAGTGTCGGTTCTTTTAAGAACCATAGTAGGAAATGTCTTTTTTGTGGACGGTGAAGTCACCAACCCAGGAGTTTACACCGCCACGGACGTGGTAAGCGTCCAACAAGCCATTGCCAGGGCCGGAGGAATGACGGACACTGCTGAACCGAGAACTGTCCTGGTTGTGTCAAAGGGGCCTGGAGGCAAGTTCATAACAAGAACCACCAACCTCTCCCTGCTCACTTCCAATAAGGATTTCCCTTTGCAAAGGGGAGATCTGGTGTATGTGCCTAAGAGTCAAATATCCAGGGCTGACACATGGGTGGATCAGAACATAAGGCAATTGCTGTTATTCAATGGCTGGTCCCTTGGCCTGAGCGGAGCATTCGGTAGAACCACACCATAGGGGCTATTGTATGGCAACGGAGATGTCGCGGAAATTTTGAGAGGAAATTCAAGAGTATCACCGAACCACTTCCCTCCCATTACTCCATTCTACTTCGTCCCTGCGGATGAGCCCTGTGAATTGGCTGTTATTGATTTCGCGCAGGCTGTTGTCACGCGGGATGATCAATTCCAGCTCATAGCCGGAATTGGGCCCTGGAATTGGCGCGATATTACGGAAATCTCCTCCAGTGCCGCCAAAGCCCTGTAACAGTAACATTCCAATTATAAAAGCCGCTTTTTTCATCTTTTGGCGCCTTGATTTCCAAAAACCGGTTCATTTTCCCTAATTAATATTTGGATAAAAAAACCGGAGCTATTTTTGTATGTTTTTCAGGAACACTTGTGGGAAAATATTAAGCAATTTTTATGCCATCATAGTATTGAAATTCTATCAAATTTGATTCTCAGCATTATGTATTTAATAATATTAGTTAATCACACCAAGTCGAACCGCGGGCCCAATGGATGAATTACTGCAAAAAATATCGTATATGATAAATATTTTCATAGGCCCCTGCGTAAAATGTTCACATGTAAAGTTTGTGGCCAAATTATGGCAAATTATATGAAACTGAAATTAGTGTATTTTGATGGAAATTTATAGGGGTGTTTTTTATTCTGAAACCTCCTACAGGGGAACCGGCAGGGACTTTGCCGTTGGTTATAAAACATTCAACCACAGCCAAGGAGATTTCGAAGCTAGAATGACGAAAGAAATTAGAGATAAAAAAAAGAACACATGAATTACCAAGGAGATTATTAAATGGCTGACAACAACACAGATAACTGGCTGACTCTTGATGATTCAATCCAAGATGATATTGGGGAAGACCCTGAACTCCAAAAAAAGTTTGATGAGGCTGGCAAGAGAGTGCAAGTCGCACTCAAAGTATATCACTTAAGAAACCGGTACAATCTCCCTAGATCGGAATTCGGCAAAATAGTAGGGATGACAGCGGATCAGGTTGCTAAGATTGAACGTATAAATTTCTTGGAACCGCCGGATGTTGTCATGACCCAAATCCGCGAAAGCTTAGTCAAGTGGACTAATTGTACCGGCTCAACGTCTGAGCCTGAATCAGTTCTGAGACTCTGTAATATGGCGGTTTCTAAATTGAATCTCGCGTAACGGTTCAGAGAAGCGACTATTTAGAGCATCTTGAACAATTCCTGTCTGGAACTAGCCGAGATATATGCATTCAGAATGCAATACTGGAGCACCTTGCTCTGTCTGATGATGTCCGAGATGAAGAAACTCAAAGACAGAGACGGTATATCATGATGTGGTCAGGAACCGATGACGTTACTATTCTAGCTGATCAGGTTTTTATTCCAGACGAGTTAGTTGGAAAATTGCAACCCTTTGATAGTTATTGTGATTTGGACATCAACCTGAATGCGGCGGTTAGATTGTGGCTTCAGTCGAGAGGAGCCGTTGGTCTGGAGCCTTAAGAAACACTCTTTATACAACTCCTACCTGACAAAGATATTTTTGATTCGGTTTGTCCCT
>CAZFJT010000435.1:0-1374 GCA_964519135.1 uncultured Syntrophales bacterium
GACCAGTACGCTCTGAACCTGATTGGTGAGGCCGAACCTATGATCGAAGCCTTAAAAAGATTGGCAAAGGATAATCTGAGCAATCTCAACCCACACCCTTTTACTGTATGGTTCAATTATTCCCATCCACCCCTGGACCAAAGGATATTGGCCTTACAATCACAGGCTGAAGCTCAAGGGTTTTGACTCACAAGGGCTTCTCTATTCCTGATGGCCCTGTGGTACAGACTTAAATATTCACTTGCAGACCTGTCCCATGAGAAGTCTTGGCTCATGCATCGTTTCATTAGGCGAGACCATTTATCCGTATGATTTGTGTAAAGATCCTTGGCCAGTCTGATATTTCTGACCAACGCGTCAGGGGATTTCTCCAGGAATTTGAATCCAGTGCCCGTATCTGTGGACTCATCGTACTGGTCCACTGTGTCCATGAGACCTCCTATGTTTCTTACTATGGGCACGGTTCCGTATCTCATTGCGTATAGTTGGTTCAGGCCGCAGGGCTCGTACCTTGATGGCGCCAACAGCATATCCGCGCCTGCGAATATCTTGTGGGCCAAATCATAGTCGTATGTAAAAAAGACCCCCACATTGTTGGGGTGTTGTTCGCTGATCTTTTGGAATGAGTCTTGAAACACGGGGTCTCCGGTTCCAAGAAGTACGAATTGACACCCCATCCTTACGATGTCATTCATCGCTCCTTCGAGAATGTCGATTCCTTTTTGGCTGGAGAGTCTGCTTACCATGGCTATCACAGGGATATCAGAACCTTTTGGTAATCCCACAAACTCTTGGAGATCCAGTTTGCAGGCGATTTTGCCGGAAAGGTTAGTCTGATCGTATTTCTCCGCGATTAAATCATCCACCTCTGGGTTCCATACTGAGTAGTCAACGCCATTAAGTATGCCGCTCAATGAATCTCCCTTATCATGCAAAACACCCTCAAGGCCAAAACCGAACTCAGGTGTAAGTATCTCGCTCCTGTAACCCTTTGACACTGTATTTACCTGGTCCGCGAACACGATTCCACTCTTTAGGAAATTGACTTTGCCATGAAATTCCATATACTTAGGGGTAAAAAACTCCCATCCCACTCCCACAAGGGGCATGTCCCAGTGCCAGAAGATACCTTGGTATCCAAGATTGTGAATCGTCATTACAGAAGCGCTTTTATATAATAATTCTTCTCCAGCGTAAAAGGTCCTAAGATATACTGGAGTCAGCGCTGCTTGCCAATCATGGGCGTGAAAGACATCATATGTTCTGTTTTCCAATAGGGAGAGTTCCATTGCGGCCCTGGAAAGAAACACGAACCTTTCGGAATTGTCTCCATAGTCGGTTTCCATGTCACTATAAAGGCCCTCCCGGTTATAA
>CAZFJT010000435.1:1384-3583 GCA_964519135.1 uncultured Syntrophales bacterium
TAATATTCGTCGCACTCAAGAAACAGCAGTCGGGGTTCTCCGAGTTTTCTCATTTCCCAGAATTTGGCGGGGATTATCTTTGCATTTAGGTCAATCTGTGGAGCTACGCCTTCCAATGGCCTTATATCATATTCTTTCTCGCTTATTCCCCTATATTTGGGCATAAGCACTTCAACTTCCACGCCAAGTCGTTTCAGCGCCCAGGGAAGGGAGGCCATAACTTCACCCAGTCCTCCTGTTTGGGCAAAAGGGGTCTGTTCGGATGTTATCATCAGTATTCGCACATTAACCTCCCAATGGGGGGAATCTTCACTTATGCTCCATTTGCTTTTTGATATGGGCTATCAATCCACCATCTTCCACCAGTTGTTTCATAAAATCAGGAATAGGCGCCACAGTAAAGGACTTGCCAGTGGAGTTATTTCTTATGGTTCCCGAATCAGGATCTATCTCTATCTCATCACTTTGGTTGATATTGTCAACAGCCTCTGGGGATTCGAATATCAGCAGACCCATATTGAAGGAATTGCGAAAAAAAATCCTTGCGTAACTTCGAGCTATGACGCAGCTTATTCCTGCAGCTTTTATTGCCACGGGCGCGTGCTCCCTTGATGAACCGCAGCCGAAGTTTTTGCCAGCGACTATTATGTCCCCTGGCTTGACTTTGGAAGGGAATTCCGGATCAGCGTCTTCCATGACATGTTTTGCAAGTTCACTAGGTTCGGCTGTGCTCAAATATCTGGCCGGGATGATTTCATCAGTGTTCACATCATTACCGAACAACCAGGCTTTTCCCTTGATAGGCGCCATTGTTTCCCCTTTTCCCTGCTACCAACTATACATTCACAATTGTCGGAACAATTCGAGAAATATGAACCACATTATCATATTAGTATTATCGATAGAACAAGAGTCGCCTGATAAACATAATCATAGTAATAATTACATCAAAGCGGTTGAGACCATTTTAAAACAGGGTTTTGAGAATCTCACATGAGTTTGGCGAAACAAAAAAACGGAAAAGATTTGGTAAACTATTCAGGGCCCCAAGTAATACAGGGCATGACTTTGTCCGCGCTATTGGAAAGTCTTGCCAGAAATCGTTTTCAGGTGGATGTCCAATGTTATCCAAGATTGGCCCGCTTGGTAATAATGGGGGCCATGAACCAGGTCTGGGCCATGTGTGAAAACCTTATAAAAGGGAGATACATAAAAAGCGCCCAGATCCATGAGCCGCCGGTCTTTATTCTGGGCCATTGGCGGAGCGGAACCACACATTTACACAACCTGTTGAGCCTTGATGAGAATTTCGCGGCTCCTACGGCATACAGCGCCTGTTTTCCGAACCATTTCGTTTTCACACAGTCTGCGAGCTCTATATTCAATCTCCTGGCGCCTAAAACCAGGCCGATGGACAATGTTGCTTTTGCGTCCTTTACTCCACATGAAGATGAATTCGCGACAGCGGCAATGAGTACTGTCTCCCCTTATATGAAGGCCCTCTTTCCTCTTACTGAAAATGGGGATAAAGCCTCGCTGGATCCTGATAAGCTGGACCTGGAAAGCCTTGAAAAGTGGAAGAGCGCGCTGGTGACTTTCTTGAAAAAAGTGAGCCTGACTTCCAACGGAAGACTTGTGATCAAATCACCCACACATACATCCAGGATTAGAATAATACTGGAAATGTTTCCTAGCTCGAAGTTCATATATTTATACAGGAATCCCTATGATGTTTTCTCCTCCACACGAATACTCTGGGAAAAAGCCTTTTGCCCATCAGCTCTGCAAATGATGTCCAGGGAGAGGATGGATAAAATAATACTTGACTGGGGCGCGGAACTGCTGAGTCTTTACTATCGCGACAAGTCCCTCATACCGGACGGGGACCTACATGAGATAAGGTTTGAGGATCTGGAGGCCGATCCAATGGCAGAGCTAAACACACTGTACAAAGAGCTGGACCTTCATGGTTTTAATGAATTCAGCCCCAGTGCAAGGCATTATTTGAAAAACTTGGCAAATTATAGAAAAAACAAACACTCCCTGGACCCTGGGAGCGTTAGGCTGGTGAATGAATATTGGGCGGATAGTTTCAAATTGCATGGATACGAGATGAAATCAGATGTGTGAAAGATCTTTTATCTCATATAGTAATTCTCTAAATAAAACACGGAATGAAATGAAATTTCATTCCGGCCT
>CAZFJT010000436.1:0-3574 GCA_964519135.1 uncultured Syntrophales bacterium
GCCCCTTAGCATTCCTTTTTTATAAATGGACACAAATGCGCCCCTTGGTTCTGAAAGCTTCTCACTTACAGGTTCTTCCATATCAACGTTGCCCATTGAGCCTTCAGCCACTGATTCAACGCCTTTTCTGGCAACCTTAAGCAATTGTTTCTTTTCTTGCTGGCTCAGACCAGAGAGCGCTCTGTACTCATCAATTCCCGTAGTCATGGTTTCTTCCTTGTGTATTTGTTTGGGTGAGCAATTTAGACCATGCCCATTTGTGTTGTTCCCTACGGAAATAATGGGGCGTGCTCCAATCCCATGTCTTCAGCAAGTCCCAAGGCTATGTTCATGTTTTGTACGGCCTGGCCTGAGGCGCCTTTCACCAGATTGTCTATGGCTGACATAATGATCGCTATCCCTGTTCTCTCATCCTTTTCAACGCTAATCAAACACAGGTTGGCGCCCCTGGTCATAGCTGTGTCCGGGTACTGGCCTTTTCGTAAGATCTTCACGAATCTGCATTCCTTATAATAATCTATGAACAGTTCCCTTAATTGTGAATCAGAAACCCCTTCATTCGTCTCAAGGTAGATGTCGCTGAGCATCCCACGTATAGCAGGCATTAGATGGGGGGTAAATCTCACTTTGATTTCCTTGTGGGCCAACGCGGACAGCTCTTGTTCCATTTCCGGTATATGCCTGTGGCCGGTGGCTGCATAGGGCTTAAACCCTTCACCTGATTCACAAAAACTTGTGTTGAGTTTGGGCCCTCTGCCTGCGCCTGATATTGCGGACTTTGAATCAATAATGGGCCTTGCCACATTTGCCAGGTCCGATTTCATCAACGGAGCAAGTCCAAGTATGACGGTGGTGGGGTAACATCCGGGGTTTGCGATCAGGTTCGCTGATTCGATATCTTTCCTGTGGATCTCAGGAAGCCCGTAAACCGCTTCATCCAGGATATCCGGCGCGTTGTGTTCGCCATACCACTGTTCATATATCTTAATGTCCTTAAGTCTAAAGTCAGCGGATAGATCGATAACCTTCAAACCTGAATCCAGTAGCGGCTTTGCCACCTGCGCGGACCCCCCATGTGGCAAAGCAAGAAAAGCCACGTCAGCATTGTCATATTTCAGGCCTTCCTCATTAGACACAATAGGAAAGTTGTTTCTATCCAATATGAACGGAAAGACATCAGAGGCCATGCTTCCGGCCCATTTACGCGAGGCGCCAGCAAGAATACTGATTTCAGAGTGGGTGGATAGTATTCGAGTAAGTTCTACTCCTGTATAACCGGTTGCGCCGAATATAATAGCTTTACGCATCTGTTAGCCCTTATGAATATGTCTGGAGTCCCAGTGGAATCCATCTTGAATCTAATATCTATTGTTAAGCTGGGCGGTTACAGACCAGGCGTCAAAATTCACCCAACAGTTTCAGTATAATCCGCTTATGCCTCGATCCTGTAGTTTGGCGCTTCCCTTGTTATCACAACATCGTGGACATGGGATTCCTTTAGGCCCGCGCTGGTAATCTGTGTAAACCTTGCATTTTTCTGGAGTTCCCTTAGATTCTTTGCGCCCAGATATCCCATGCCTGATCTCAGGCCCCCAATAAGTTGGTGAAGTGTGTCAGACACAGGGCCCTTGGCCGGCACCATACCAACTATGCCTTCAGGGACCAGCTTATGATCTTCTGGGCCTTCATGTTGGCCGTATCTATCACGGGACCCTTCCTTCATGGCTTCCAAGCTGCCCATGCCCCTGTAAGCCTTATAGGATCTGCCCTGATACAATACCTTTTCTCCAGGGCTCTCATCAGACCCGGCCAATAAGCCGCCCACCATCACAGTGTCCGCGCCCGCGGCTATGGCCTTTGTGATATCTCCTGAAAACTTTACCCCTCCATCGGCTATGAGGGGTATGTCCAGCTCAGAAGCGGCCCTTGAGCACTCCAATATTGCACTGATCTGAGGCATTCCAACTCCGGCCACGATCCTTGTTGTGCAAATGGAACCTGGTCCCACCCCTATTTTGACAGCGTCCGCGCCGGCCTCGGCCAAATCTCGAACAGCCTGCGCAGTCGCCACATTGCCCGCCACTACAGGCAAGCCGGGATGATTTACCTTTACCGCCTTTACTGATTCGATCACGTTCCTGGAATGGCCATGAGCGGTATCAATGAAAATTACATCTACTCCTCTTTTTACAAGGGCCTCCACTCTTTGATCCCTGTCAGGGCCAACCCCAACGGCAGCGGCCACTATTAGTCTTCCCCATTGATCTTTTACGGAGTTTGGGAACATGATCGCCTTCTCAAGGTCCTTGATGGTAATAAGTCCTTTCAGGCGCCTATCATCGTCAACAACAAGCAATTTTTCTATTCTGTAGCGATGCAAAAGAGTTTTGGATTCTTCAGCGGTAATATTTTCCTTCACAGTGACTAGATTGTCCTTGGTCATCACATCGTCCACTCTCAAGTTCAGGTCTTGAACGAATCTTAGGTCCCTGTGCGTCAGTATGCCCTTGAGATAGCCATCCACAGTTACAGGCACTCCGGATATACCGTATTTTTTCATCAAGTCCACGGCCTCGGAGACGCTCTTGTCCGGTTGGGTTGTTATTGGGTCAGGGATCATGCCTGACTCTGACCTTTTAACCCTATCAACGGCCCTGGCTTGTTCCCTAATGGAAAGGTTTCTGTGTATGACCCCGACGCCTCCCTGTCTGGAGAGGCTTATGGCCATCTGGGACTCTGTGACCGTGTCCATTGCCGCGCTCAATAGGGGAATATTTAGATTGATGGTTCTGGTCAGGCGAGTAGAAACATCAGTCTGGCTTGGCAGAACATCCGAGTATTGGGGTTCCAGGATGACATCATCAAAAGTTAGTGATTCCTTAATGTTCATGCTATACCTCCCGGCATAGGATAGGAAAAGCCATTATCTTTGATCCACTCAAGCTACGCTCCAAATAAAATCAAAATGGCCATTTGTAAATCTTTGGCCCCAAGTCACTGTGATTCCAATTTCACTGTAAGAATATTTTTAGAGCCTGGTCAGGTTGTAGGCTTCTGTTCATTTAAGGCTTGGGGCAATGGCCCTTGAATGGAATTTGGCCAAGCCGTCAAAAACATTTTGGGCCATGGACTGGAGAAACATATCCAAATAATTCCAATCTTTCTCTGGATATACCAGCTTGGGATCTTCTATGTTCGCAAGCTTCGCGGCAACATCCACTGCGTCATAGAAATTGCCCAAGGAGTCAACCAGGCCGAGGTCAAGGGCTTTTTGTCCAGTGAAGAATCTTCCGTCGGCTATCTCCAGGAGCTTTTCCCTTTTGATCTTGCCGGATCTGGCCTTTGCCACATCGTCTATGAACTGGTCGTGCACCTCTTTGGCGAATGTCTCCAAGTACTCTCTTTCAGGATCGGTCATGGTCCTGACCATTGAGCCTATATCCTTGAATTTGCCTGCTTTGATCACATTTACCTTAAAACCTATTTTCTCGGAGACTTCCTTGATATTAGGGACGATCATTATTACGCCTATACTTCCTGTACTGTAAGTGCTATCAACAGCGGAAACTTCGGC
>CAZFJT010000437.1:0-1361 GCA_964519135.1 uncultured Syntrophales bacterium
GTATAAGCCTATTGAACAGCTTCCACGGTCTTTACGGACGGAACCTTATCCTTTAGAACCTTTTCAATTCCCATCTTCAAGGTCATCTGGCTCATTGGGCATCCGCCGCAAGCGCCTGTTAAACGGACCTTCACTGTTCCATCTTCCAGAACATCCACTAGCTCACAATCACCGCCATCAGCCTGCAATTGAGGGCGAACGGTGTTTAAGGCCTCTTGAACTTCTTGTCTCATCATCTGTCTCCTTATTGTATTGATTTAGATTGGATTCATTTGTTCCCGGGACTTAGGCGTCCACTGTATTCTACATACGGGGCTGTTTCGTTATGTATGAAACCTTCCCAATTCTTAACTTTGATCTTCATGGTTACCCGAGGAACCATTGGAATACAATTTATATATTACCTCAACCACGAAAATACGCATCTGTAGCAATATACAACCTTAAGAATCCTAAAACTCTCTTCTAAAGGTAACAAGCTATAACAAAGAAAGCAATTATTCTTGATCAAAATTCTCTTGTTTATTGTTTGTCCCCATTATTCCGAGTTAGTTTCCATCTTTCTATCGCCCTTTCAACATCGTCCACAGCTAGAGAGAGTATATCATCAGCGCAGGGGCCCTCTGAATGGCGAACCCCATGGAGTATGGCCCTGCGGCAGATTTCCTTAATGTCGCCTCCTGTGAGACCCTCTGTTTTGGCGATTATTGGTTTAAGATCTCCCTTATAGGAGACCTTGCCAAAGTTTAGGAACATGTCAAGTATTTGCTCCCTGTCTTCAGGTCTGGGAAGTTTGAGAGGCAACTCTGCGCCGAATCTTCCGGTTGATCTCAGGGACGGGGGAAGGTCTTCGGCCCTGTTACAAACTGCAACCACTATTACGGGCTTTGAACTGTTAAGCGCGCCCAGCTCCATCACAAGCTGGTTCACAACTCTATCGATGACGCGCGATCCTTCATTTCCTGAATAAGTGGAAGCTGTCATCGCGTCCGCGCCGTCAAGTAGGACAACTGAAGGCGCCATCTCCCTTGCTTGTCTGAAAAGCTCTCTTACATTGCGCTCAGACTCACCCATATACTTGGAGATCAATTCCGGCCCTCGAATCTCTATGATATTAAATCCACTCTCCTTTGCCAAAGATCTGGCAAGCAGGGTTTTGCCCACTCCTGACGGACCTGAGATCACCAAACCGTCGAGATAGCTTATCCCAAGTCCGGATAATCTGTCGAAGTTCTTGGCCGGCCAAAGGACCATTTCATCTATGAATTCTTTCTCAGGTTTGTAACCAGCCACGCAATCCCAGCCTGTGGAGTCCACCTGATGTCTCAGGTTCCGGCTGGACGCGGGTCTCATTTCAGACA
>CAZFJT010000437.1:1371-3573 GCA_964519135.1 uncultured Syntrophales bacterium
TAACTTCAACTGCTTCAAGGAATTCCTCGGTCAGTTCCTGGTCGGTTCTTTCAATACCGGGTAATGAGCGCTTAAGGGCAACATAACCGGCCTCTTGGCATAGGGCCAAAAGATCCGCGCCCACAAAACCGTGGGTCTTTGCGGCCAATGTTTCCAAGTCAACTCCGCCCAGTGGCATATCCCTTGTGTGGATGTCCAAGATTTCTCTTCTGCCTTTTTTATCAGGAGCGTGGATCAATATTTCCCTGTCGAATCTGCCAGGGCGTCTGAGAGCAGGGTCCAAGCTGTTAGGAAGGTTGGTGGCCGCAATAGCTATCACCTGGCCCCTGTCTTCCAATCCATCCATCAGACCCAGTAATTGAGCGGTAATTCTCCTTTCAACCTCTCCTTCTGATGTGTCTCTCCAGGGAGCGAGCGCGTCTATCTCATCAATAAATATTATTGCCGGCGCATGCTGTTCAGCGTCGTCAAAAGCGGCCCTTAGCTTTGCCTCACTCTCTCCGTAGTGCTTATCCATTATCTCAGCGCCCACAACGCTTTTGAAGTAGCAACCGGTCTCTCCCGCCACAGCCCTTGCTATCAGGGTCTTTCCAGTGCCTGAGGGCCCGTGAAGCAGAACTCCCCTGGGCGGATCTATACCAAGCCGCTCAAAGATCGCAGGATGTCTTAACGGTAACTGGACAACTTCTCTGACTTTTCTGATTGCGTCTTCCAGGCCTCCCACATCCTCGAAGGTGGTGTCTTTGGGACTTGTGTACGGGTCCCCATCTTCATTTACCAACTCGATTCTTGTTGATGATCCCAGTTGGGTCGTTTTCTCAGGGGAAACATTTAGCGCCTTCAGAAAAACATCCATGCCCTTATTGTTCTTAATGGAGATCTCACCGCCCTCTGATAGAACTGCGCCCTTGAGCTGGTCAAGACTTGATCTGATCTTTGCCCTTGTCATCAAGCAAGTGTTGGGAACTTCCAGGGTAACTGATTCAGCGGCCATGCATGGGATTTTCCTTAGCTTTATCTGGCTGAACAACTGGAGGTCATGAATTTCCAATGCGCCCCTGTCAACTGATATCATGCGAGTGTCCACCCATGGGTTGGGGTGTGAGCGCACTTGCAATACTGAATTCTCTTTGGTCACTATTTGCACTGTGTCATGCTCTTGAACCTGGAGCTTTTCCATGTAATCAGATGATATATAAACAGTGGGAGCGCCTGGATTCTCCTCCATCACTTTGGTTACCACAAAGGAGTAGGTGGGGTAATCATGTTTGTGGCAATCACAATCATGGTCTGAATGCCATTCGCCGGGTCTGTGCTCGGAACAATGACAGTCCATCTTATATTCTCCCTGGAAAACTTGGGGCGTTAATCTTCGTCATCTTTGATTATGCCGCATTTGAAATATTGACTTGAAATCATAAATTTAACGTTGACCATGCGCTATATTATAGCTTGTTAATAAAACAGGGCCCATACGCCTTAATTAGCCGATGTCATATGGACCCGGTCTTAGGAGCGTCAGTATTAGGCGGCCTTGTACGCTTCTTTTTTCAACCAATCTCTGAGGTCATCGGTGATCCCGCACGCCCTGTTTTTGCATGCAAAATGATCCACAGATTCATCTATTAACTCCTGGGGCGCCTCCACCTCTGAGATCACTTCATAGTCATTGTGGCTCTGCCTGACCAATAATAACTTATGGGGTTTTTGAATAGCGTCGATTTTGAAATATGCCCTTTCCTCATTGCATGACTTCGCGTGATCCAATCCCCTTGACCAATTTGTGCCCCATTCAAGATATTTTGTTACCGCCTCAAATGGATGCAAGTCCCAATCAATCATGGGACCGATTTTTCTGTCAGCCATCATTTCCCTTATGCTCTTCATATCAGCCTCCAACCGTATTTTTTCTTTTAAAGCCATTCAATGAAATCAATCTGTTTTTAATGTTCGCATGGAATTAATCATAAAATAGTCCTCGTGCGTAACTGATGATATAGATGCGCAAAAGATTGAGGTGATTCTAAAAAAGTACCGAATGGGATTCGCACGCAACCGGCTCACACGACGCAAAATTATACCAAGTTGCGGTACGCCAATTACAGTGGCTATCGCTTGAGATCTCCCGCCAACAGGCTTAACCAGGAACACAGCGAGGACCTATACCTGTTCTAAAAATTAGACGCGGAATGGCCCATAAAC
>CAZFJT010000438.1:0-1075 GCA_964519135.1 uncultured Syntrophales bacterium
GAGGTCGGAATGAAATTACATTTCATTCCGTGTTTTATTTCGAGAATCACTATAAATATCTTGTTGGAGTATTTGTCGAGCTGATGTTATAATCGCATATCATAAATATCTTCAGCGTCCATACGAAATTTAGCAATTAGTTGAAATGATCAGAGGCGCGGCTTTGAGTGAGGCATTTTTATGGCGCCTATCAAACAGGACTCATGGCCGCATTAACCTAGACGAACCGGAAAACAGCAGGGAAGGCAAGAAAACCTTATATGCCTTCCCATGGTCTGGCGCCTAAAAACATATGATGGAGAGCGTCCACATGCAGTGCCACATAAAGGTTGACAAAGTTTTAGACGGTCCTGAGGCTGCCGCATTCTTAAAGAAACTCGCGGATTTTTTAGAAGTAAACAAGATTGTCGTTGGTGACACAGAGGTTGAGATAGCGAATCCAATTTCTGTTGAACAACTCCTGGATGTTGATGGGGATAAGATAATCTTTGATCTCAGATTCGAGTACCGCCAGAATGTGGAGGAATTGATTCCAAGCCCGGAGTCTGATAAGCCGGAAGGGGTGGAGCGGGACCCTAAGGTATCCCTGAAGAAACTTAAGAAGAGAATGGCCAAGTCATTCAAGAATATCTTGGATTCTCTTCAGGGAGGAGATTTACCGAAGATAGAGCAAGTGGTGGCTTTTTGTGGTGACGCGGATGTTATGACCGACTCCATGAAAGCCGGTGAGGAACACTTTGGGGATTTCAAGGAAAAGTGTAAGGAGCTTTTGGAGTGTGTGGAAAAAGGCGAAATTGAGGCGGCAAAGACCGCGGCCGGTAATTTGAACCAGATGCGCAAAGATTGCCACGCAGCTTATAAATAGATTGTAAAAACCCCGTTACCAAGCAGGTTAATAATTATTTTAATCCATCCCGGCCTTATGCTGGGCGCAGGTTTATATGGAAATCTCATCTATTGTTTTTAGATTTTCCATTTGGTAAGAATATCTGCGTTGAGCGGCCTAGGCGCCTGGCCATGGGCGCGGCCGCTACAATCGTCAACTCCACATTTAAATGAACAGGAGGACTTAATG
>CAZFJT010000438.1:1085-3571 GCA_964519135.1 uncultured Syntrophales bacterium
GAAGGCGCATAAAAGAGCAGCTAAAGCCATTAGAGGACTTAATGAGATCAAAGATCGCTGGTCTTGGAATATTTTTCTTTTTAATAGCCATTTTGGCGCCCACCAGTGGAATTAGCGCGGAGGCCATAAAACTCACTTACAGCAATTTTTTCCCTCCTACTCACGTGCAGAGCAAATTGGCCGAAGAATGGTGCAAGGAAGTGGAGAAGCGCACCAATGGTAAAGTGAAAGTTGAATATTATCCCGGCCAGACCCTCAGCAAGGCAAAACAGGTTTATGACGGGGTGGTTCAAGGAGTCTCCGACATAGGCTTTTCAGTTTTAGGCTATACTCCCGGCAGGTTTCCGGTAATGGAGGTTGTGGACCTGCCGTTGGGTTACAGGTCCGGAATCGCTGCCACAAAGGTTGCAAATGAAGTATATGAAAAATTCAAGGACAAGGCGTTCCAGGACACTGAGTTGATGTATGTCCACGCGCACGGCGCGGGTCTGCTTCACACAAAGGGCAAACCTGTCAAGAAACTGGAAGACCTCAGTGGTATGAAGATCAGGTCTCACGGGTACAGCGCTAAATCAGTGAAGGCTCTGGGCGGAACCCCTGTGGCCATGCCCATGCCCCAATCGTACCAAGCTCTGCAAAAGGGAGTGGTTGATGGCGCAATGTATCCCCTGGAATCAAACAAAGGCTGGAAGCTGGGGGAAGTGGTTGATTTTGTTACCCTTGACTATCCGGCTGCGTACACAACCACATTCTTTGTGGTAATGAACAAGGACAAATGGAATTCTCTGCCTGAAGACGCAAAAAAGGCGATAAAGGAAATAAACAAGGAATGGATCGTTAAGCATGGAGAAGCCTGGGATCAGAGTGACAAAGAAGGATTGGAGTTCCTGAAATCCAAAGGCAAAAAAGTTATTGAGCTGAGCCCTGAAGAAGGAGAGAAATGGAAAAAGGCTGTTGAGCCTGTGCTGGGAAATTATGTTGAAGACACGAACAAGAAGGGGTTACCAGGCCAAGAGGTCTTGGATACAGCGGTAGAAGCCGTTAAAAAATATAATAAGTAGTTTCTGGTTTTAAACCGAGCCTTTATTGTTGGGTCCGCGCCCACGGGCTCGGTTTATAATCTTCATTCCAATGCGACCTGGACCATCAATATGGAAACATTAAGAAAACTGTCCGATTTTTTGATCAAACTTCTGAGAATAATCGGCGGCGTGTGTTTGGTGGGTATGATGGGACTCACATGTCTGGATGTTCTGTTGCGTAAAATGGGACATCCCATATTCGGTTCATTGGACATAGTTGGCTTCATGGCCCTAATAGTTCTTGCCGGCGCAATGCCATACACTCACCAGCAAAAGGGTCATGTGGGTGTAAGCCTTTTGGTTCAAAGATTAAGCCCAAGAAAGCAGGCGATAGTGGACGCGGTTACCTCTTTGGTTAGCCTGGTTTTGTTTGCGCTTGTGTCTTGGCAGATGTGGCTTTACGCAAAGGAGTTGTATATCAAAGGTGATGTGTCCATGGCCATACAATGGCCCAAATATCCGTTCATCTATATTGTCTCGGTGTGCTTTGCGGTTTTGTGCCTAACAATCCTTGTTGATTTTTTACAGCTAGTTAGAAAGGCGGTGAAAGGATGAGCGGTCCAGCCGCCGGAATCATAGGGATAGTGGTCCTTGTGGCGCTGTTTTTTACTCGCATGCCTGTGGCCTATGTAATGACTCTGGTGGGTTTTTTGGGCTTCAGTTACATGATTTCCTTCAAGGCCGGGCTGGCCATACTTTCCAGGGACATATACGATGTTTATTCTTCATGGGGGCTCACTGTCATACCGCTCTTTGTTCTAATGGGGCAATTTGCCTTCAATGCCGGCATAGGAAAGAAACTTTACGATTCTGCCTATTGTTTTTTGGGTTCTGTGCGTGGCGGCTTGGCTATGGCTACGGTCGCGGCCTGTACGGCCTTTGGAGCTGTGTGTGGATCCAGCCCCGCGACAGCGGCCACAATGGCCACAGTGGGACTGCCTGAGATGAAGCGATACGGTTATGGGGAGCGGCTATCCTCCGGATCAGTGGCTTCCGGCGGTAGCTTGGGAATGCTGATGCCTCCAAGTGTGGTTCTCATAGTCTATGGAATATTGACCGAGCAATCCATTGGAGAACTTTTTGTGGCCGGCATAGTACCTGCTATTTTTATAACAATATGTTTTTTCTGCGCAATATATATTTACGCTTCAATCAGAAAACAAGAAGGTCCCCCAGGGGAGAAGTTCACATTCAAAGAAAAAATAAAATCCCTTGCAAACATGGGAGAGACCCTTACTGTATTCGCGATTGTCATGGGCGGGCTCTTCGGAGGTTGGTTTACCCCGGGTGAGGCCGGCGCTGTGGGCGCTTTCGGAGTGCTGGTAACAACAGTGGCGCGGAGGCAGCTCACATGGGAAGGCTTTATTAAATCAATTTACGAGACCCTGCGAACATCTTGCATGG
>CAZFJT010000439.1:0-3568 GCA_964519135.1 uncultured Syntrophales bacterium
TGAGGCGCTGATCGAAGGAGTTATCGCCCTACGCGCAGTAGCTCCCCTCCTGTGGATTGCGCAATGTGCGCTCTTGGAAGCCGTAACCGAGCGCGAAGCGCAAGGTAGGCGCCAGAAGCTGTTAATTATGGGCATAATTTTATGAGCCATTTCGCGTTTAATTTTGAGAACTGGTATAGTATTTAGTTTGACTATTGTTAGCGCGGCCACTAGACTGAAAATGTAGATAAGAATCGTAAACACAGGCGCTTACAAAACAAAAGGAGGAGCGCAATGAGACAGTGCTGGGAAGCAAATAATTGCACTACAGAGACCAGAGACCAATGCCCGGCATATCCTGACAGGGGTCGAGTATGCTTTGGGGTTACTGGAACATTTTGTCAAGGTGAAGTCCAGGGCGGATACAAGGACAAGATTGAATTTTGCAGAGATAATTGCCTCTTTTTTGCAGAGCTTATGAAAGACAGCGGCGCGCCTCCGCCCATGCAGCGATAATATTAACAAAGGTCCGGGAAATCTCTGCAACTCTTTAAGATCTAATTATATTATACAATTTCCTAGGCTAGTTATTTGCGGAGCGTACAATACTTTTATATTTTTCAGCTACTACCATCAAGCCTCAAAACACAGGTCATTGACATCTATATTGGCCTTGGTAAAAGAGTTCCGGCCAATTGGGAAAATGACCCAATATACTCTTGTTCAAATCGTATTATTCTGATAATGGTGTTATTAGCCGGAGAAGCAACCTTCGGCGCGATGTTGAAAAAAAGCGGATTCTATTTTTTCAGGGGGCGCCTTTAGGATGCCCGGGCGTAAGGGACCCAACCCGTTGCGCTGGGGATTATTCCCTGTTTTTTTCTTTTATCTCATAGAAATACCATAGCTTGCTGAAGAATGGAAAAAATCGCGCGCCCAAGGTATATTCGCTGACATCAAATCTTGAACAAAGTTATATAGAGAGGTGTGATGAAAACATTAAGGGTATTGTACGCTATCTCAATGCTGGTTTTCCTGTGCGCAGTCTTGGCGCAGCCGGCCCTGGCTGAGGAAGTCACTACTCAGGTCCCACAAGACGGAAGCCCCTGGTGGATGTGGCCCATCATATTACTCGTAGTAACTTTTATAATGGGAATCGCCGCGGTGCTAGGCGGAGTGGGTGGAGGTGTCCTCTTCGTGCCAATAATAAGCGGATTCTTTCCATTTCATCTGGATTTCGTCCGTGGAACAGGTCTTTTGGTGGCCCTTGCAGGCGCGTTGGCGGCCGGGCCCGGACTGTTGAAGATGAACCTCGCGAGTTTGAGATTGGCCTTGCCGGTTGCTCTGATAGCCTCCACCTTTGCCATAGTTGGCGCGATGATCGGATTGGCTTTGCCTACCAATGTTATCCAGATTTGCCTTGGAGCGACGATTATCGGCATTTGTATTTTGATGCTGACAGCAAAAAAATCTGAGTTCCCGGAAGTTAAGGAGCCGGATAAATTATCCTCAGCCCTGCGTATTTATGGTGTGTACCAGGAAGCGAGCACAGGCCAGGTTGTTGACTGGAAAGTCCACAGAACCCCACAAGGCCTCATACTCTTCATAATTATCGGTATAATGGCGGGCATGTTCGGTCTTGGCGCAGGATGGGCAAACATTCCGGTGCTGAATCTCCTAATGGGCGCTCCATTGAAAATCAGCGTAGCCACCAGCAAATTCCTACTTTCCATAACGGATACTTCAGCGGCCTGGATTTATTTGAATAAAGGGTGTGTGATTCCCTTGATGGTCGTGCCCTCTGTGGTCGGAATCATGATGGGTTCTTTTGTTGGCGTCAGATTATTGCGTGTGGCCAAGCCAGCCCTTGTTCGCTGGATCGTGATCATTATGCTGGGTTTTGCCGGGATCAGAGCCCTTATGAAGGGTTTGGGAATATAGAACAGCACTCAGAATAAACTGCCATGTAAATACATTTAATTATGGAACAACTGAAATCTTCAGTGACAGCGATGTCACCACGCAAAGCGGAGGATATACTCAATGGCCGATAATATGGAACAATCTTTGGAAGCCAGCCCAGAGCAGCTTCTCTACGCAGGAATCCTTGAAAAGGGTATGTATCTTGGATTGGCGATACTTCTGATAACTTACATATTGTACGTATTCGGATTCATAAGCCCATTCATTCCTTTAAACGAAGTGCCAAATTATTGGACCCTCAATGTGGACGAATATCTCCAGAAGGCCGACATACATGCCGGCTGGGCTTGGCTGGGAATGCTGAAGTATGGTGATTTTCTAAACTTTGTGGGTATAGCGATTTTAGCCTTGGTAACCATTGTCTGCTATCTGTCCATAATTCCCGGTCTATTAAGGAGCGGTGACAAAGTGTACGCGCTATTGGCCCTTGTTGAAGCCATAGTGCTCTGTGTCGCTGCGAGCGGAATTCTTGGCTCAGGCGGTCATTAAACTGATTTAGGGTCGGGCCCTGAAGAGGCTCGACCTACCTTCCTGACCCCGGCCAAAAGCCGCATTCATCATTCATCTTATCAAACATACCATATATGGGACGATCAAATCTAAATTACGCCTTGCGCTCCACCCAACCCAGCAGATCATTTTTGGGGCTTATATCCGCGGCAATCGTCACGGTTACGCTCTGGCAGATCCCGGGCGGGAACTACATACTCTATCCATTCACTGTAATAGCGGTCTGGTTTCATGAAATGGCCCATGGTCTGATGGCGTTAGCGCTTGGCGGATCATTTCAAGAGCTTGTGATAAATCAGGATGGTTCAGGTATAGCCAGATATACTGGACCAATAGCATTGGGATCCATAGGCCAGGCCCTGGTTGCCGCGGCCGGCCCATTAGGTCCGGTTCTGGCGGGTTCAGCCATAATCGTGGCCTCCAGGAGAACAGGCGCGTCCTCCATTGGGCTGTTTATATTAGCTCTGGCAATGCTTATATCCGCCCTTCTGTGGATCAGATCTCTTTACGGTCTTATATCTATTCCTTTAATCGCTGGAGTAATACTGATCATTGTCGTAAAAGCAAAACCACATATAAGGGTATTTGTATTTCAATTCTTAGGCGTCCAGGCTTGTGTAAGTGTTTTTCAGCAAATCAATTATCTGTTTTCTTATAACGCAGGACCCTTGGGTCTTTCAGATACAGGGAAAATTCAGAATCTCTTGTTTGCGCCCTATTGGTTCTGGGGGGCTATGATTTCTTTAGCTTCCGCGTTTCTATTATTTCAGAGCCTTCGTATGGCTTATCGTTGATCATCAGCGGTTCTCAGGCCCAGCCACGCAGGTCATTGAAAAATCCTCCTTACCTCCTCGACCACTGCTTTCAACCCTTTTCAGGAAGTCCATAACAAGGCGCTTATAATCCTCCGGCCTTTGATCATATGTATTGTGACCACATCTGGGTATTATGGCCAACTCCCCGTTTGGAAGGCCCCTGTAAAAATCAATGGCCTGCTCCACTTCGAATAAGGCGCTCCTATCAGGGTATAATATTAATGTCCGGCAAGGAACGGCCGGAAGCAGGGGCCGTAGATCAAATGTCCCCACCCCATAGG
>CAZFJT010000440.1:0-3565 GCA_964519135.1 uncultured Syntrophales bacterium
GGAAGGCGGACGCACAGTGGGCGCTGGAGTCATCTCAGAGATAGTGGAATAGTCCGCAACCAGGGTAAGGCGCCGGAAAGGCAGGTCATTAAAATGGAAATGCAAACATTAAAGATCCGTATCAGGCTAAAGGCCTATGATCATAAATTACTGGATCAGTCCGCGTCGGAAATTGTTGATACAGCCTGGCGCACCGGCGCAAAGGTAGCGGGTCCGATACCGCTGCCAACAAAGATTCACAAGTATTGCGTGCTCAGGTCTCCGCACATTGATAAGAAGTCCAGGGAGCAGTTTGAGATCAGAGTTCACAAACGATTACTGGACATACTTGAACCCACACAGCAGACTTTGGACGCCCTCATGAAGCTGGATTTGTCGCCTGGTGTGGATGTTGAGATCAAGGCGTAACCAGGTGTTAAGGAGCTGAAAATGGTTCAGGGAATCATAGGTAAAAAAATAGGCATGGTTCAGATCTTTGACGAGTTCGGCCAGGCGGTAGGCGTTACAGTGGTAGAGGTCGGCCCTTGTAAAATAATAGGCAAGAAGCCCAATTCCAAGGTTCAGTTGGGATTTGGCGAAATGAAGATACAGCGCGCCAGCAGGCCTCATATCGGCCAGTTCAAGGATATAGACGGCGCTCCATACAGGGTCCTAAAGGAATTCAAAGCTCTTGATTACGACAGCTTGGAGCCTGGGCAAGATGTTAAGGCTGATATATTCAATGTCGGGGAAAAGGTAAAAGTAACCGGAACCAGCAAAGGTAAAGGATTTGCGGGCGTTATGAAGCGTCACAACTTCGGGGGCGGCCGAGAGACCCATGGATCCAGGTCCCATAGAATAACCGGCGCTGTTGGACAATGCGCGTATCCTGCGAGGATTTTCAAGGGAAAGAAGATGCCCGGCAGATTGGGTGGTGTTCAGGTAACGAGTCCATCCGTGCAAGTGGTTCAGGTGAGGGCTGATGATAATCTGATATTTCTTCGAGGCCCAATTCCTGGCGCTAACGGCGGAATAGTGTTCATAAGGAAAAAGTAATGGCCCAAGTGGATATTATAAATCAAGAAGGCGAGAAAGTCGGCGCGATGGATCTGGATGACAAGATCTTTGCCGCCCAGATTAAAGAGCATCTCGTCCAAAAAGTTGTTGTCTGGCAACTGGCTAAGAGACGCAAAGGAACTGCGTCCACAAAAACGAGAAGCGATGTCAAGGGCGGCGGAAAAAAGCCCTGGAGACAAAAAGGAACAGGACGGGCCAGGGCAGGAACAAACTCTTCACCAATATGGACTGGTGGAGGAACGGTATTCGGGCCTCATCCACGGTCGTACGCCTTCTCATTGCCAAAAAAGGTCAGAAAAGCTGCAATGCGTTCAGTGTTGACCTCCAAGTTATCTGAGAATAAACTCACGGTTTTGGACAAACTTGATCTGGAAGAACCAAAAACAAAGCTCTTTTACAAGGCCTATGAAGATCTTGGATTCAAGGGAAATAAGACCCTTTTTATAACAGCGGCAAAGGATGAAAATCTGTACCTTTCGTCACGAAATATATACGGCGTTCAAGTTATGCCGGCTGAGGGTTTGAACGTATATGACGCCCTGAGATTTGAAAATCTGGTATTGATGGCTGACGCTGTGCCCCACATCCATGAGAGGTTGGGCTGATGTTGGAAGAATACAACATAATAAGAAGGCCTATCATCACTGAAAAAGGCACCACCCTCAATGATGAGAACAATCAGGTGATCTTTGAAGTCGATATAAAGGCAAACAAGTCTGAAATTAAAAAGGCCGTGGAAAGGCTTTTTAAGGTAACGGTCACCAATGTGCGCACCCAGAACAGACCTGGCAAACGCAAGAGACTGGGCCGTTTCATGGGCCGTAGAAGGAACTGGAAAAAGGCAATAGTAACGCTCAAAGAAGGAGATCGCGTGGACTTCTTCTAACGCTTAACCAAGGTTGAACCCAACTACTATGAGTAAGACTCGGCTCTTTACCGGGCCGACTTAGCGCGAGGGCCGATTTCACGCAAGGGATTTAAATATGCCAGTAAAAAAATATAAACCAACGTCACCGGGCATGAGATTCAGAACCGGCCACGACTTTTCAAATCTCAGTAAGGATAAGCCCCATAAACCTTTGACCAAGGGCACGTCTAAGAGCGGCGGTAGAAACTCATATGGCAGGATGACCGTCAGGCGCAGGGGCGGGGGATCTAAGAGAAAGATCCGAGTCATTGACTTCAAGAGAGATAAAGTCAATGTCCCGGGTTCGGTTGCTTCAATAGAATATGACCCTAACAGAAGCGCCAGGATAGCCCTGATAGTTTATGTGGATGGCGAAAAGCAGTACATTCTGTGTCCAAATCATCTGAAGGTCGGTGATCAGGTGGAGGCTGGGGACAGGGTGGATATAAAGCCCGGAAATTGTATGCCATTAAAGAATATACCCCTTGGCACGATGGTTCACAATGTTGAATTGAAGATAGGTAAAGGCGGCCAAATGATACGTTCAGCCGGCGCGGCCGGCCAGGTCATGGCAAAGGAAAAAGGCTATTGCCAAATAAAGATGCCATCCGGTGAGGTTCGGATGGTCTTGGACAGGTGCAGGGCAACAATTGGCCAGGTGGGTAACATAGAGCATGAGAACGTCTCGCTGGGTAAGGCCGGGAGGACAAGGCATCTCGGTAGAAGACCAAAGGTCAGGGGTGTTGTTATGAACCCGGTTGACCATCCTCACGGTGGCGGCGAAGGTAAGACCTCAGGCGGACGTCATCCGGTGACTCCTTGGGGAAAACCTACAAAAGGTTATAAAACACGTAAACGTAGAGCTTCAGATAAGCTTATAGTAAAGAGAAGGAATTAGCTCAATGCCACGTTCAGTATCCAAGGGTCCATTTGTGGACGACCACCTTCTCAAGAAAGTGGCCGAATCAAAGGAGACAGGATCCAGGAAAGTAATACAGACCTGGTCCAGGAGATCAACCATTACCCCTGACATGGTCGGCCTTACTTTTGCGGTTCACAATGGGAAGAAGTTCGTGCCGGTTTTCGTTACTGAAAACATGGTGGGTCATAAGCTGGGAGAATTTTCCCCTACTCGCACATTCTACGGCCACGCAGGTGACCGGAAGTCAAAGAAGGGTAGGAAGTAATGGAGTGGCAAGCCACGTTAAGACACGCAAGAATTTCACCCCGCAAAGCAAGGCTTGTGGCCGAGTTAATCAGGGACAAGCAGGTGGAGGAAGCCCTGGCAATACTGAGGTTTACCCCTAAAAAAGCGGCCGGTATAGTTAAGAAAGTGGTCGAGTCGGCTTTGGACAGCGCCTCACGCTCCGCAGGGGTCGACGAGGACAGGCTGATAATAAGTCGTGTCACTGTGGATGAAGGTCCGATAGCCAAAAGATGGCGTCCAAGGGCAATGGGCAGGGCCACAAGGATAAGAAAACGCACGAGCCACATTAATGTGGCCTTGACTGAAGAATAAGGGCTGAAAGGGTCCGGCGTATTCCATTCAATTGAGAATGGATGGTACGCTCCTGGCAAGATTCAGTCTAATCACCCGTAGGA
>CAZFJT010000441.1:0-1246 GCA_964519135.1 uncultured Syntrophales bacterium
ATCCATAATAGCCACTTGTTCTCTTCGCTCCAAGGAAGGGATTCATCTTTTTTGCCGAACATGGGATTTGGTTTCATGGCCCCTACTTCAGTCAAGGTAACACCTTTTTTTCTAAGCTTTCCCTGATAATGGGCGAAATCGTACTTGGGCCGCCGGGCCTTTGGATTTCCCAGATATAGCTCATAAAGGGCCTTATGTTTTGGAGTGAAAGTGACGTAGGTTTTTGAACGGGCCACCTTCGCGCCCTTGAAGGTTAAAGGTCTATCATCCTTGTTGAATATTTTAACCAATATGTATCTATACTTACGGCCATGCAATGAAATCAACGATGAGTCTTCATTCGCGCCTTGACCAGAGAATTTGGATATTGCCGTGGAAATGATGCGCTTCCACGGAACCTCAACTTCTCTTTCATATGTTTTGGCGTCTTCGATCTTTGATTTTACAATTCTTGTCTTGTTGTTTCTCCCAAAAATCACTACAGATCTGAAATAGTTTTCATCATGAAAATCCAGGCTCAAATAATTAAGGGGCAGATTCTTATAACCTAGATCAAGCTCGATCTCAGTGTAATCCTTATCCTGAGTCACATTGGTCTTAACTATGGGAACATTATTGGTTTCTTCTTTATGAAACACCCTCCTGAAGGCTTTCACACTAATTATTTCCACTTTTTCAGGATCATCAGAATCATTAAAAACGGTAATTCGCAGATAACGCTGATTGTTGTCAGGAAATCCTACTTCATTGAAAGTTACACTGAATCCCCTATTAATATCCCCTGGTATGTCAAAAAGGTAGGCGCGGTCACGGATAACCTTCCACCGCAGGTTGTCGTCAGAGGCTTCAATCTTGATTCTGCGGCGGTAATTTTCGCCTGAGGTTTTTACCACCACCCTGTTCTTGATTATGTTGTTTGTATGAAAGTCCGCAGTAACAGAGGACTCTTCTCCAGGTTTATACGCTTTATTGATCAATGAAGCGTAAACAGGGGAATCGTACACTCTGGATAACGGGGTGCGCATCACATAAGGCATTTCTTCAGATTGATCGGCCATTATTCTCAGGTCCGCCAGAGTTGGCTGGGTCGCGTCAAATATCTCAGGGGTCAATGTGAACTCAGTAACCCCTTCCCCGCTTATCGCCTGAGTTTTGATCTCAGCTTTGTTCCGCCACTTTGTAAGGTCAGGATCATCAGCGAACGCGGTCATGTGGGCGGCGGTAAGTATGGTTACCGGTATGATAA
>CAZFJT010000441.1:1256-3558 GCA_964519135.1 uncultured Syntrophales bacterium
GTATGATAATGAGCAAAGAGAATCTTTTTATCACCCTTCTATCCCCTTGGAAGATAATCCAGTGTCCCGTTTTTCAAGTCTATGGTACAGGAACGACGCGGCTATCATTGCCGCGCCCAATATCACAAAAGAAATGATGCGATAAATTTGATCCAGGCCAGCCAGGTCCAGGAGAATGGCCTTTAGAGCGGTGACTGCCAAAAGCCCAAGCCCCGCCAGTCTCAATGGTCTTAGTTCCTTAATAAATCCTATCACTATTGCCACAATAGCGTACAATCCCCACACCGCGGAAAGGGACATCTGCCCCAAGCGTCTTCCCCTAAGACTACTCAGGGATGTTTCGTAAAAATATGTGTAAACTTCCGCGCTTAAAAGCATGAGTAGTATGAGGCCTGATAATGACAAGATAATATTCAATATATTGTATTTTGCCATATCCCAATCATCGGCAAACCTTAGGGCTGTATAAGCCGCCAGGAACAGTACGGTTGCGGCGAACGCGCATGACGCAAATCTTAGGTTCAGGAAGATTACACGCCCCTCATACATACGTATCCCGTACAACCCAATTCCTATGATTGCCGCTACTAACAAGGCCAATAAAGAAGAGAAAAGGAAATATTTGAACTTGAACCTAAAAGAGGCCGCAATGAATCCTAAAGCGCCCAATGACCATAGAAATTCCAGGGTAGATAGCCTCAAATAGTCCCTGTTCCAACCGATTTCAACAGACTTATATTGAAGCCACTTGTCCAGTTCCGCGTGGCATATGATCAAGGCCAGGAAGGCGCCGAATATCGCGGACGCTGCCATAAGGTATTTATCCGTTGTTGTGGCTTGGTCCCTATTTCTATAATGAATTATCGAGTATACCAATGACGCCAAGGCAATTGATATGGCCGCGGCAAATCGAGTGTTCCAGAATAGATAATAGAATTCCTTATGCAACGGCCAATGGAAAGCAAATAACCTGAATGCGGCTATTAACAATACGGCCATTCCGGCTATCCTCACTGGTCTGTACCTAAAAATGTATCCCAAGAAAACCAGCACAGGCCCTTCAACAGACCAGGCCATGGTGACCCCGTGAAACTTCAAATGCAGAGGGACCGCTAGTGTGAGAAAAACCACGCACATACCGGCAAAACCGAATAGGGCCTTTGTGTCCCCTGGAATTCTCGTTCTTGTGAGATAGGCCAAGATCAGGTATGAAGCGGACATTGCCACAGACATGAAGCCAAGCGCATGTTTATAGTCTTCATATAACAGTATGTAGAAAATCGTGAAAGCCACGACAGCATTGCTCAGGCTCAGGCCGAATTGCTCTATGGTGGTTGCTTCCCTTTTCCTGAATTTGTAAACAAATGGTATCAATAGGAATATTAAATAAAAGGTCGAGGCCCACATAAGAGTTGGCGCGAGGGCTGAATCCTTATAGAAATTGGTATACCATCCTGCAAAGATTAGCCATGAGCCGGCAAACGCCAGCACTGACAAAGGTCTCCATGTCTTAAAGAACGCCACTCCCAGCACGCCAAGATCCAAGAGCAATATATAAGCGAATAGAGCGTCCCTAGGGTCCCTGCCTGTTGATAGCATCGGAGGTGTTAAAAACCCGCCCAACACTGCTATAAAGCCCAGAGGTAGCGCATTGTGAAAAACCGCAAGGCACATCCCCGCGGCTGTTACAACAACCATTGACCCGAATGCCATTGATTGGGGCATCAATTTGTAAATGGAGAATCCCGCGAAAATAGATACATATAGAATCGCCAGGCCGGCGCCCATCAATCCTTGGCCCAACGCGGACATGCGCTTTCTGAGAAAATTGTCGCCCAGAAATAGCAATACACAACCTGAGAAAAGGCCCAGGACCACCCTGCCGGTGGGCCCTATCCAACCACTGTCGAATGCGTGCTTAAGGAAGAAACCACAGCTCAAGAATAGCGCCAACGCGCCCACCCATGTCATCCACCTCTTGCCTACAGTATCCTCGAACCATGTCCATGAAAAGTCTGGAAACGAATATTTACTCTGTTTAAGGTTTCTTCGGGCATCTGATTGGTTTTCCGTAGTTGCAGGCTCTTCATGAAATTCCTGATATGAAGCCCGGGCGCCAATAGTATCCCCTTCAGCCTGTACCATTGAGTCGGCAATGACCGCGTCCAGTTTTTCTTCTTGGATGGTCAGTTCTTCGGTCTTTTCAGTTTGGGACTCCAAGTGCGAGACCCTGTCCTCAAGCTTCTTGACCCTGGACCTCATACCCACATAGGCCACCAGAAGGGCTAGTATGACAATAAAC
>CAZFJT010000442.1:0-3108 GCA_964519135.1 uncultured Syntrophales bacterium
ATAAAATGACAATTTCTTCAGCAATAGACAAAGAAGTCAATGATATCCAAAACCATCTAATAGAGTCCGGCTATTTCTTGCCGAGTGTATTTCGCGAGAACGCCTTGAATGAACATTCCACAGGGGACTCAGTCTCAAAGTTGGACAGGCGCCTGGATGAGGCTAAGCGGTTTCAAAATGATCTCTTGGATATTTCAGACCAATTGAGAACCCAGGTTGTAAACAAGGTCTTGGACCTGCAAGACACCATGGTGGATCCTGAGGGATACGTGAAGATAGAGACGCTGCTTAGAAGGATATTGGACGCTGTTGACCAATATGGGACAGAACCGGGTTTTGTGGCTGTATATGGTGAATTGCTGTCGGTTTACCTGCTCACACTGTACCGCCTGGGATATTCTGGAAACAAGAGCCCCATAATTGAGATACTATTGAATAGTCTGGTCAGGCGAAAGGGTATGGAAGTTACAATTAGCGGCTTGAAGGACTTATTGAAAGATCTGGATAATAAGGTAACTGTTTCCCTGATTTCAAAGAGATTCGCGGTTTACTGCTTGGTGGCCCGAGGTCTGACCATATCGTTCAGGGCTGAGATAAGCTTTAGCAAACATGGTATCGCTCCTGAGAACCTGGCCCTGCAGGTGATAAATCTTCTAATAAAACATGGGGTGAGGCTGGGGGATGTCACTGAAATAGTCACTGCCGGCGGAGATCTTGGGGCCGCTCCTGGTGGTATGTACGCCTTGGATGACAGGGTGAGGGCTGAATCGCAAAAGCGTCTTTCCAATAGTTCTCTGAACAGGGGCGCGCTTGTGGCTTGCGCTCTAAAAGAACTGCTTAGGGAGCAAGGTGTAAAAGGGTCAATAAACACTTCCCTGGCAAGTCCACTGTCGTTCACCACCATTGAAGGTCATGGTACGCATCTTTTTTTGCGAAGCGATTCCAAAGATTTAAAGGATAGCCTCAAGGGATATGTGAAGGCCACTCCCTTGAAATCCATAGCGTCCATTATCTCTGAGATCCGAGGTATCCCATATGAAGAATTGAATATGGTGGTAATGAGCCTAGATGAGCTGTTCGCTTCAGTGGTTAGAAAAATAGGTCCCAGGGTGGAGCGGGAGCTTGCTGCGCAAGAGGCTAATGAGGTCCTGAACAATTACGATTTTCAGAAAATTGTCAGAGCGCTTGAAGAAGAAGGCTTTGAGATCCCATCACATTTCAGGCTCGCATCTCCAAAGATAGGCACTGGGGTAAAAGAAGTTTGTGAGCTGCTGGCAATTATGGATTCAGGAAAGATATCCGGGGAGATTTCAAAGGCGCTTGGTCATGTGGTTGATTCCTACGCTGAATCTGTGGCTAAAGTTATAACAATGGCCTGTGTGGGCCATGAAAAGGACCGGCCCGATTATATAGTGGTAACGAGCATGATGGCCCTGGACCCATATTTCCATAAATTGTTCGCGAAGATAAGAAATCGCCTTGATAGAAGACACACTCCAGTGATGTGCCTGGACTCATTGGAACATGAGTATTTGATTGCCAGGCACCTTTTCGAGGTTTTCATAAATCCTTCAGGGGATAGGCGCCTGAACTTTTCAGTGGAAACCACTAGTTTGAAAAAGGCCATTAGGGTGCTTGAATCGCCCAGCCTCGGTCTGGACTCGTTTTCTTTCAGTGATCTTTTGGAGGGCATTACACAAGGAATAGCAAACGGTTCATTGGAAAAGGGTAAAATCTGTCTTGTGGGCGCGGATAATGATGAGGCCCTGGCTGCGGTTTTTGACGCGAAGGATTACGGTCTTTTAAAGAATATTGCGCTTATTGGCGCGGAAAATGAGATCCAAGAGGCGGCCAAACAGGCCCAAATTCCATTGGCGCCCGGCTCTGACGATGATGTTTTCATGATCCCCATAGATTCCTCGGCAATGGATCAGGAGAGCAAAAACAAGGCCACAGCCGATGTTTTTAGGGAGTTCCTGCACAGAAACCCTGATTACATAATCATGAAAGGAGGCCTGCCAACTGCTGATGTGCTCAGGGGGGCGCTATCAATATATAAACCTGACAAAGGCAATGATTCGAAAGATTCGAAAAGGAAGATGGCCAGTCACACCTCTCTGTTCGTTTTACCTGAAGGCAGGTTTTTCGCATTGTCCGACGCTGCGGTCAATCCATCATTCACAGATCCCAAACGCCTGCTTATGGCAATAGAGAATCAGGTTGAAGTGGTCAGGAAGGTGGTCAGCCGTGATATGGCCCTCAAGGTGGCAATAATAACGGCTGTGGAAAAACAGACTTCAGCGATCCCATCCACCCATCTTGCAGCCCAGACAATGGAGATGGCCGATGAGTTGGAAAAGAAGTACGGCCCATTGATCGTAGAAGGCCCTCTATCATTTGATTTGGCCACTGTGCCCGAGGTGGCCCAGGAAAAGCATTACACAGGGGAAATACAAGGGGACGCGAACTGTCTTATCGCTACCGATATAAATACAGCAAACGTTATTTACAAGATGCTCTCTAAGACAATGGGCAGCTTGGGATTGATGGTGGACACCGGATCAATTATAACCGCCGGCCCTGGGACCCTACCCATAGTGCTCACCTCAAGGGGCGATACAACCAAGGCAAAGTTCAATTCTATACTTCTGGCCTATGCGTATAGAAATCTTGAAAAAAATAGGGGCATTTGAGTAAGGATGTGGCTAAAGAGGCTACAAGCCTCTTGCATTCGTAATTACTCAGTTATCCGGTCAGGTGGAGTTTAGTAAATGAGCAAAGATCTAACAAGCTCAAAGGTAGACCGACAGAATATTCTAAACAATCCCTTTGCGCTTAAGGAGATTGAAAGAGCCACAGAGATCCGGGGGATTCCTTTTGAAGGAGATAGCGTTGTTCTTACAGACCAAGTAGCCGCTTTCTTTGAAGTTACTCCTCGGACCATTTCGAATTACACTGACGTGTACCGCGACGAACTTCGCCGAAACGGTTATGAGATCGTGAAGGGTAAACGTCTGAAAGAGCTAAAGAATACTATTTTAGAGATGGATGTTGGTGAAACAGATTTCATCAACATCAAGAAAAGCCCACAATTAGCGATTTTCCGAT